>JAEOTB010000051.1 GCA_016840065.1 Candidatus Hermodarchaeota archaeon
GAGAATTCTCGCCACTCAGCCCCAAGATCAAAGACGTCCTCGGTTAGGACTAGACCACAATCGGCACAGACTAGCTCTCGGTTACGAGAAACCACGTATTCCTTGCTTCCGCAATTTGGGCATTCTCGGGGCTCGTCCGATGTGCGGTCATCACTTCTTTTTCTTCTGCGTGAGGAGTCTTCAGCCATTCAAATCCAGCCTTTTCCCAAACATCCAGTTTAGTGACCGAGTGAAATGATTAACTCAGTTGACTTTGACTCATGTAAATATAAGCCTGCTGTTCTTACTGAACAGAACTCTTCTTCGAGCATAAAAGGTTAAAGACTGGTGGATGAGAGGCAGGATCGCTTCCTGGGGGTAGGTGGATTTTGTATGAAATCTATGCAATTACCCTAGTTTCTGAAGGTTCAGAAGAGGTGCTTAGACCCACAAGATGTAGGAATTCGCTGGGTTCTTCGCCTGCTTCTATTGATTTCACCTTGTATACCAAGCTGCGCTCATTCCTTACTGCCTGTGCCTGACGGGCTCCAATGAATTTCTTGCGAACTCCGCAGGTGCTACCAATCCATACCCAGATTCTTTTCTCCTCGTCATCTACAATTATCAAAACGCGGCTGCAGTCTAGTTCTTCTCTGAAATCCCCGTTCGGTGTTATTTCTGTGATTTCACCGTCGTTCTCCACATCGAAGACTACCAGTCTTTCAGACAAAATAAACCTCTCATTAACGTATTCTTGGTTGGTTCCTTTTAAATTTTAAGGTAACTTAATGATTTAAGAGATTCTTTGAGAATCACGCAAGAATATATACGATAATTGCGATATCCTCAGCACATTCAACCCCAACCATAGGCTGCCTGGTTTATCATCACCAATTCTCGCCACTTTTTGGTTTCTTTAAATGCCTTTCGGCGAGGTGTTCAGCATTCTCAATCCTGATTTTAACACAAACCATTAAAACTACATATTATCCTCTTTCTCCGAAGGTGTGAAAATGACTGAAGTGACTGCCTTTGATCGAGTTGTGGCAGCGGTTCGTGGAAAACCCCCTGACCGAGTACCAGTAATCCCACAAATCACTTACACAACAGCTCAACTCACTGGTGTAGGACTGGTTGAGGCCCTTCACAGCCCTGAAAAAACTGCAAAAGCCCTCCTTGCAGGACAAAGAGAACTAGGGTATGATGGAATTTATGCTGGATGGGAGTCAAGCTTCAATTTACTAGCCGAAGCAATGGGGTGCACCATGCGCTACCCTGAAGATGACGTTCCCCAAGTGACAGGCCATATTATAGAAGATTCAAGCGACTTCGATAAGGTACCTATACCAGACCCTAATAGCACTGGAAGGATACCAATCCATCTCAAAACAGTCAAGCTGGTCAAACAAGAAATAGGCGACAAAGTTCCCATTTTCTGTTACGTGCCTGGACCTTTCACCCTAGCTGGTCAGTTATGTGGGGTGAACAAATTGATGATTGCTACACTCCGTGACACCCAGTTTGTAGAAGACTTGACCCGGATAACCACTACCGCCTCAAAGAGGTATATTGAGGCAAACATAGCCGCAGGTGCAGATGTTATCGTTGCAGCAGACCCCACTGCTAGCTCTAGCCTCATCAGCCCAGCTATGTTCAAAGCATTTGCATTACCCTGCTTGGAAGAGGTCTTGGCTGTCGCCGTTAGAAAAGGCGTTATACCTGCCCTTCACATATGTGGTCAAACAACACCAATCCTTGAACTCATGTGTGATACTGGAGCTAAAATCCTAGAAATAGACCATCTTGTTGATCTCAGGAAAGCCAAACAAGATGTGGGAGATAGGGTCTGCTTACAAGGCAATATTGACCCTACAGATCTTCTACTCACTGGTACCCCTGGAGCTGTAGAACAGGCTGCTAGGAGCTGTATCGAACAGGCTTCATCAGGTGGACGTTTCATCCTCAGTAGCGGCTGTGAGATTCCTCCAGCTGCGCCACTACCTAACATCAAGGCAATGGTAGATGCAGCTGAGAAATTTGGACGATATAATCATTGAGTCGCTTTCACTATACTCTAGAGAAGTCTGTTGAGGATAAATCCACAGGTACTGGTTTTTGAAGAATGATTTCATTTGTTATCTCATTGAAGTGTGAGGTCCAAGCATAGGCTTCCACGCCCTGATTTACTGCTTCTCGGAGAATAGACCCGAAGGCGGGGTCGATGAGGTCGTGGGGACGAATGCTTTCAGCATCGGCGCGCTGGACGATGAAGATGACTGCGGCGCGATACCCATTTCTGGCTGCGTGCATCAGCTCTTTGATATGACGTTGCCCACGCAGTGTGACCGCCCGGGGGAAGTATGCAACTGAATTTTCAGCATGTGTTGATGATTTAGCCTCGATGAGGCAGGGCTTACTTGTGCCGTTCTGTAGCAAGAAATCCAAGCGGCTATTCAGGTATGAGGGCTCGGGTCTGATGTCAGTATAATGAACAAAAGGTTCCAGTAACTGATTGTTAAACGCCTCGGCGAGGAGCTTGTTGGGAACACGCGAGTCCAAAGAAAGGAGGGTCCCTCGATGTCGCACGCCCACAAGAGTGTGTTCAGTCTTTCTATGTTTTGCAGGTTTGTGACTGACTAGCACTTCGACACCCGGATAGAGGAGGTCCGGCATTGGTCCAGGATTGGGGAGATAACAAGGCACCTCTCGCCCATCCACCTGGCAAACAGCGAGAAACCGATTGGGGCGCTTGAGAAAATCACCGAACAATAATTGACCTTCGATACGCAAGGAACGACACCATCACAGCTATCAACCCAGCATCTTTGCTCTTTTTTTACTTTCCATCTTACTAATTGCATCCCTGAAGGCAGTTACCAAGGAAAAAATAACATAACCTGAAGGGAATTATAGGTGAATCATTACATCTTCAGCTGGGTGAAGGCTTTGAATGATGACATCTTTCAACGTATTCGAGAATCAATGATTGCTTGCCAATCAGAGGATGTGCTTCAGCTAATCCAAAAAGCAATTAAACAGAAATTAGACGCCTCCGAGATAATTAAGGAGGGTTTAACAGCAGGTATCCGAGTCTTAGGTGACCGGTTCGAAAAAGGTGAGGCTTTTCTGCCAGAGTTAGCAGTTGCTGCAGAGACAATGAAAGAAGGGCTTAAGCTCCTAGAACCATTAATCACGGAGTCTTCTGATCAGAAGGGCTTGGGTACAGTAGTAATTGGAACGGTTCAAGGTGACATCCACGATATCGGGAAAAGTATTGTTGCCATCATGTTGATTGTAAATGGCTTCTCCGTCCATGATTTGGGCACCGATGTTTCCCCTGAGGCATTTGTAAACAAAGCCCAAGAAACAGACGCAAATATCATCGCCATGTCTGCACTCTTGACAACCACAATGGATAAAATGCGTGAAACCATCGAATTGTTGAAGAAAGAGGGACTTCGTGATAGGGTCAAAGTCATGATTGGCGGTGCACCAGTAAGTCAGCGTTTTGCGAACTCTATCGAAGCTGATGGATATGGTACGGACTTCAACCAAGCCGTAAGAATCGCCAGAAGCTTCGTTGGAAAGGAAGGTTCAGGTTGACCAACTTGTTCTAGGAGAAATAATCGATGACACTACGTCCAAAATTAGAACTGCTATCCGAAGTTGATGTTCAACGTGTTCACGAAGAGAGTCTTGCTCTTCTTGAGGAAATAGGAATGATTATCCACAATGAAGAGGCATTAGACAAACTTGCCCAGGCTGGTTGCTCTATAGATCGAGACAAGCTTAGGGCAAAAATTCCTGCATCACTAGTAGAGGAACAGCTTCGAAAGGCACCAAGGTCTATTACAGTTTTTTCTCGAGATGGAAAACCCTCACTCCAACTGGAGGGTGACCGAATTCATTTTAACCCAGGGTCTGCGGCAACACATATTCTTGACCGAGAGTCAGGTGAAAGGCGCCACCCAAGAGTAGCTGACGTGATTGAATACACACACGTTGCCGATGCCTTATCTAATATTGATGCCCTAAGCACTGCAATCATCCCTGCTGATGTACCCAGTGAAATTGCTGACCGCTACCGCTTATACTTGGTGTTACAGAACTCCACAAAACCCGTTATCACTGGTACTTTCTCGCTTGATGCCTTTGATGATATGCGCCGCATGCTTGAAGTCATCGCTGGTGGACCCAAGAAGCTACGGGAAAAACCCTTAGCGATCTTCGATGCTTGTCCCTCAGCACCCCTACACTGGAGCAAGCTAACTGTCCATGACTTGCTCTGTTGTGCAAAGGCAGGAATTCCTGTAGAGACCATTTCCATGCCCCAATTGGGTGCGACTGGTCCTGTCACGTTAGCAGGGTCACTCGTTTTACACAACGCTGAATCGCTAAGCGGCCTCGTCCTTGCGCAACTTACCTCCCCAGGTACACCAGTGATATATGGTGGGTCGCCAACAGCTGTTGATATGCAATTTGGGACTGCCCGGCTAGGAGCTATTGAAAGCATAATGCTTACATGCGCTTATGCCCAAATGGCAAAGCATTATGGGTTGCCCACCCATGGTTATCTTGGACTCTCTGACGGGAAGCTACCTGCAGATTCTCAATGCGGTTTCGAAACAGCAACTGGTCTTATTCTAGGTGCCCTGACGGGAATTAACAACATAGCTGGAGCTGGGATGCTCTGCTTTGAGAGCACACAAAGCCTTGAGAAGCTCCTCCTTGATGATGTTATCTGCGGGATGGCCAAAAGAATGACTTCGGGTGTATCAGTTAATGATGAAACACTGGCTATCGAAGCATTAAGAGAAGTGGGTTCAAAGGGCGGCGATTTCTTGCGACTCCGCCATACGCTAACATGGTTCCGTAAGGAACACTTCCTTCCGGGTGATTTGGTAGACCGTCAATCCTATGAAGCTTGGAAGGAAAAGGGCGCTCTCGATAGTCAAGCCAGGGCTAGAGAAAAGATAAAGAAGATACTCGCTAGTCACGAGCCGCTCCCACTAACTACTGATCAAAAACAGGGATTAGATGAAATAGTTAACGACTTTGCCAAACGGCTCAAGCTGAATCCAAATAAATTGCTCAATTAGCCTTGTTTCAATTACTATCTTCAGCTGCGCTCTCGGCTCGTTTTTGTTGATGGAGTTCCTCAAGATCCTGCTTGTTGACCTCTATGGCAACCCCTCTATAATCACAATCACGGCATTGATAACGTGCAGCCTCGAGAATACCTGAAACCGTGGGAAGTGGCTGGAGCATCATACTGAAACAACTAGGGCAAACCAATACCCATTTGTCTTTCTGTCGGCGTTCAATTTTCCAGCCCAATCTTTCTTCTCCTTGTGTACCGGCTTTTTCATCCCTACTACTACGTGGCAAATATCCGAACCTCAGATGAAGCCAGCAGCTCCTAGTATTATAAGGGTTCCTCAGTGAGAATCGAATATAAGAAAAAAGGAGGGAACGTGCCCCTTCTAGAGGCGGCACGGACTTAGGGGTTTGGGAAACTAGTAACGTCTGCCGCCACTGCGTCGACGGTCTCGACCGCCGCCTCGTCGGTCACCACCACTGTATCCACGGTCTCCTCGACCGTATCCACCGTAGCGGCGTGGGCGTTCGTGCTCTTGGGCACTCAAGTCGTTTTCAGTGTCAACCTCTTCAATCGGTGTTTCAGCTTCTTCGATTTTGCCGTAACGACCAATATTTAGTCGGAGGTGACCCTGAAAGAGGCTTGTGTAGCCATTTTCTAGTCTGTAGGTTTTATCGACTTCAACGGTGTCGATGCTATCATCCCATAGGGATAACAGCACAATACCAGTAGAGTCGCCAACTGTTGCATCGAGCACTCGATGTGTCTCGCCATCGCGACGTGAAGTTACCTCTCGGGCTTCACCTTTCTCAACGACCTTGAAGGAGATATTGACACTCTTCATTCTCGGTCGCAGTTCTGACACCTGTGCTTCGACTGGTTCTCTATCATATGACATTCTGGGTACTCTCGGTTCTTTTATCTAGTCAGGCTTTCTAACCAGCATGTTTCTCAAGGGAACCCTCCAACTGGGCAGAGGAGCAAGCCCAAGATAACACCAAGGCTGTTATCGGCACTGACATATGACCTCTTCGAAAGCTAATATTTAAACACTCCCTTCTTTAAGGAAAAGCTAGGTTGATTCAATTGAGGGTCATTCAAGCTATTGTTAGGGGACGGGTCCAAGGAGTGTTCTTCCGTGTATCGACGAGAAAGGAAGCTACGCGACTCGGTTTATCAGGGTGGATCCGTAACAAATCCAATGGCAGCGTTGAATGCTTTGCCCAAGGACCAGAGGACGCGATTGAGGCATTGATCATTTTTCTTCATAAAGGTCCTCCTGCTGCACGTGTCGATACCGTTGAAATCCGCGAAGGGAGACCTGATCCAAGCTACACCAATTTTGAAGTCACGTACTAAGAAGTTTGGTATAGAAGCATCAGTACGCTAGCAGGATGTAGCTCACTAGGACTAGAAATAGGGTTGGTATATGATTCGAAAGGGGCGGGGCGTTAGACCTAGACATCGTATGGTTTGCCAAAATTCAGGAAAAGAAGCTAGGGAGGCGCCCGTGTGGTCGTGTTGACAATGAATGTATCCACTAGAACGGCTTATACTAGAAAATATAGGAGAAACCACTCGCCTAGTGGAAGAGTTACTCCTCCTCTTCTTCTAGTTTACCTTCAGCTTTTAGTTTCTCCAGTAGCGCCTCTTCAGCGGAAAGATCCGATTTAGGACGCTCTGTTTTAGGTGCGCTTTGGAGATCAGGTTTTCCTTCTTCAATTGCCCGTCTAAGCTCTTCACGCATTTTGTCTTTTTCTTCACCCAATTTGATTCACCTTAATTGACTGCAATTTCTTCTATTATTAGTCTTTCCTCTAAGATTTTTTTGATGACTTCTTTGTGTTTTACAGCCGGTTTTCACAGGACAGGTTACAGAAAGGTCTATTCGTGTTCTTCTTCAATTTCTGTTTCAGCTTCAGCCTCGGGTTCTACTTCAGGTTCTGGTTCTATCTCTGGTTCAGGTTCTGGATTGGTTCTTGTTGGAATAATAGGAGTGTCTTGACGAGTACTGCCTTCAGCTGTTCCGAAGGATTTGGACGTTTGGCTGTAACTGACTCGCGGAGTGACAGTGAGTCGGTCTGGAAGGGCTGAACCTTTTTCATCCACAACTAGTTTCCAACCTCTCCCTATTCGTTCACCATTTGATAGAAGAAATCCACTTCGTGCAATTGATTCTGCTTGACGCATTGCTGTTCGACGTTCGATGAGCCCTGTTCCGGTTGAAAGAACTAGTCTCACTTGTTTCGTGGTTTTATCCAGTTCAACTTGGATACCTGAATCCGTTGTAGCCGATTCAACGAATTCACGATTCTGAAATATGAGTGTAATCACGGCTGTTCACCTAGTCAGAAAGGCACACAGTGTTTTTTCCCCTGTGCCACACACCTTTCTCAGCTAACCATATTTTCTGTTTTGACTGCTAAAAAACCTTTTGTGCCCTCGTATGATGATTTACCAAAGTTGAGTAGAACGTAGTCCCAGCTAGTTGATGCTGATATAGTAATCGGTAGTACAGTTGCTTGGGTACTAGTAGCGTTCGTAGATTTTGATGAGTATAATGATAACCGCGGCTGTCAAGGCGATTGCGCTGATGAGAATAAGCGCTGTGAGAGGGTCAATACCTGGTAGGGTTCCTTGAACCAGATATGCATAGGTAACAGAAACCCGTGTATTTTCGTAGAAATCGGTTGCTTCAATTCTGAAGAGAACGTTGGCGAATTGGTAGTATGCCATTGCACTGGCGAAGGCCGGGATAATGACTTCATACTGATTACCACTGGTATGAGTCATTGTAAGAGGAATGTAGATTACACCGTCGAATGAGTAGTAGAGCGTTACAATGCTCACGTTAGTGCTATCTGTAACGTTGACACGAACTGTTACGGGATCTAGATTTGTAGGTGATTCAGGGAGATAGACGATATAGGCAATGAGTGGAGGAGTGTCCGCAACAGTATAGTTTCTATCATCGGAAACATACCATTGATCCTGTGAATCATTAATGTAGATTCGGTATTGCACCAAAGTCCGCTCAGGGAATGCAGGAATCGTTCCAGTAAAGTTTCTGAAAACGCTTCTAGCGCTGCGCATGGTGATGTTAGTCCAATCAGTTCCATTAGTCTTGTAGCTGAGAATCACATGGCTGACCCTTGCGTCATCACTAACTTCAACGGTCACATCCCCTTCATCTTCGTCAGTGGGTGGGTCGTTACCCTCTTCATTAATGATAACTCGCACTAGTTCTGGCGGGTCTCTATCTATGATGAAAGGCTCCGAAAAGTCACTAATACCAATTACGGCGTCTCGTTGCAGTGTAGCGCTGACATTGAAGTTAGCAGTAATGTTGTATGTTTCACCGATTTCTAGCGTTCCTTCATCGAGGGATGCGTTGACATCAAAGTTCCAGAAATACCAGTAATCCCCAGTAGCATTCCAGTTGAATGTCCCATTGACCACGATGGTCGAGTCAGCGATGCGCCATATGCTAAAGTTGGTTAGGGTCATGTTAGCGTGTTCTAGATAACCATGAATTGAGTCCCAGACACTTGCCACTGAGATGTTGAGTAACTGAATATCTCGTCCCACATATTCAATAACTGGTTCGTCGATGGTGAGGTAGGGCGCTAAAAACACAAAGGTGTCATCAGAATTAGGGCTTTGGCCTACGTGAAGGGGATCCTTTATGGAATAAGAAGCAGTAATTCGGATTTTGTACTCGTCACCCGGTATTAGTATAGAGATGTTAAGTTCATCGACTTCCCATCGATCATCAATGCTGTTGTAACTGAGATTATTGGTCATTGTTTCTACAACGGTAACGGTCTGCCAGTTATTAGTGGTATTCAAGAAAGAGATGACATTACTACTTGTTTCGTTAAGGGTTCCCCAAATCGTACTTCTAATGTACGGAACGTATATGTCAATAGTACTTGATGTATCGGCGATGTATGTGAAGGTTGGTGCAGCGATTTTCAGGCTGTGCTGATAGTAGAAGCTGGTGGATCTACTTGTAGTGACATTCCAGATATCAGTTGTGATATTGCGCAAGAAGAAGCATTCCACGTTGTAATTATGGGGTTGGATTTGAGACATATTCGAGATGGTTAGGAGGCTGTAATTGAGCGCTACCCAGTGTGAACCATTAAACTGTAGATTATCCTCAAAGATCAAAGCGTCATCGGTTACGTTGTATACTCTGAATCTACTGACATTCAGGTCACCGGCTTGACAATTAAGAAGATCAGGGGCTGAAACGTTGTAAACCCAGACTGAAAGCAGCGACGAATTCACGTTAGATGGAGCTCCCCAATAAATCATGTCGAAGTCGGTGTAGTTTAGAAATTCTGCCTGTGGTGTAACAACCGGGTCTCTGGCTTGAGTAGAGGGCACTCCAGCACCCGAATTGAAAAGCGGTGGTAGAACCGAAATGGTCAAGATAAGAAGAAAGACCAATGAGCCAAGTGTACGACTTCTCACTATATTCACCATCTGCCTGACTTAGTGGCACCGTTCCCTAAACAAATCCTAAAAAGGTTACGGTAATGCACGACTTCGCTCCTCTAGGCTAGATTATTACCCTTTCAACCTCGACTTGGCGGTCGCTGATGGTAAGGGTGTTGGTAGGCATCTTCTGTCCCCCGTAGAGTTCTGTTTCCTTCTCTCCTCGATAGAGGGCATCGGCAATTCTCGCCATAGCATCTGCTTTCATTATTCCGCTTCCACTTGCTCCAGTTACTATGATGACACCTGCTTGCTCGTAGACATAGGGCAGTGCATCAAAAGAGTAGCAGTAGCTTCCAGCAAAGCTGTTTACTGGACGCACATTCTGGAAAGCGGGGAAGTACTTGGAGAGGACCGGGTACATGCTTTCCTCAAAATAGGATCGTTCAGCCTTGTAGTCCTGCTCCTCCATCGAATATTTGTAAGCGCGA
The DNA here is from genome assembly GCA_016840065.1 of Candidatus Hermodarchaeota archaeon. Classification (GTDB taxonomy): domain Archaea; phylum Asgardarchaeota; class Hermodarchaeia; order Hermodarchaeales; family Hermodarchaeaceae; genus YT-063. The sequence goes on from JAEOTB010000051.1 coordinate 10,012, forward strand.
CCAACTTTGTCACCGCAACCAATCCAGAAAGATTTTTCCTCAGGAACTGCGCGAAAATAGACTCCAGCGGAGGGGAGGATTGTAAAGGGTATGAAGCCTGCTTTACTGAAGCTCTTTGTGAAGAGGAGCTGTTCTAGTGAAGGATTATCACTTGCAGGAATTATGAAAAGCTGCCGTTTCTTAGCCTTAACATAGCTTGAAATGCCTACAGGATCTAAGAGGGTATTGGTCCAAGGCCCGGCGGCGAGAACCACTGTTTCTGCCTGGAGTTCACCCTTTGGAGTTCGAACTCCTGTAACATGTTTGTCCTGCCAGACATATGGCTCGCCTGGCAACCCTAGAGGGGGTTTGGCTTCTAGTATGAGACTTGTCACGGGGAGGCTGAAGCGTGGCTTGACCTTGCTGAGTTTGATGAACTCTTGTTTGTAGAATTTTACTAGTAGGTCTGGATCGAGAACACCGCACTCGGGTCCAAAAAGAGCGTAGTCGATATCTTTGAGGTTCATCAATTGTGCTTCTTCATCGTCACCGGAGAAATGGGTGACCATCCCTGGAATAAGTTTCTGGAGTTCATCTTGTTCGTAAACCTTGTAAGCGATGTCGCTTTTCTCCATTCTCTGCATCCACATTTTCACGCTAGGTGCCTTGAACTGACCTTCACTAAGCAGCCAAAGGTATCCGCACATGTGCATCGTGAGGTCAAAACCAAGTTCCTCTTGGATGTGCCGGAAGAAAGTAATGGTAGAATCGGTAAGAAGCTGATTAGTGGTTGAGGAGAACATGTTTCGAACAGCGGCTGCACTCATCGCTGTGTTCGCCTGCCCAGCTTCAGGTAGGCTATCGACAAGCAGGATGCTCTTCTCAGGGCTGCTCTTTTGTAGATGATAAGCAGTAGCAACACCGACGACGCCAGCACCTACAACAATGATATCAAACTTCTCGGTCAATCGACAATCCTCCAGAATAATTAATACAAGAGACTGGCGTACCATCTCTTTTTGTTCTTTACGGAAATTAGATAATATCAGATCCTTTACAGGACGATGCATTCGATTCCATGCTTCTCAATTACCTTTCTTAGTACACTCATTGTATCCTTGCTAATCATCTGATTTGATGGCATTCTATAGAGTCTTCCAAGGTCCTCGTATTTTCCTCTCCCTAATTCATGATATTGGAGTAAGCGTATCTTGGTGATTCCCAGTTTCTGACATAGGTTAACAGTTTCTAGGATGTTTTCTTCCGAATCACTTACTCCTGGAACAATGGGAACCGAGACTGTTATCCTTGAAGCGCCTATACTGGCTAGTTTCGCGATGTTTTGCAGGATAAGCCGATTACTCTTACCAGTTACCTGTTTGTGAAGTGTAGAATCCATGCATTTGATATCATAGAAATAAAAGTCCAAATCTCCTATGAAGTCTGAGACCGTGCTCCATTTGAAGTGGCCACTAGTTTCTACTCCTACAGAAATACCGGTCGTTTTGCAGAGTTTGAGAAATTCTCTTACAAATACAGGTTGTGCTAATGGTTCTCCTCCGGACAGTGTAACTCCTCCACCAGAATTGCGGAAGAAAAGCGAGTTCACCTTAATCCTGTCATAAACTTCCTTAGGAGTAAGATGTTGACCTGATACCCTAATCGCTCTCTGTGGGCAGGTCACACTGCAAGGTTTCGCTTCACATGTTAAGCAGACCCTTCTTTTAAACCTAGGAAATCCATCCTTTCTGGTTGAGATTGCACCTTTGGGACAGACAGAAGCACATTTCATGCATTTTTTGCACTTCATTCTGCTATGCATGATCTCAGGGTGGAACAGCTGCCCTTCTGGATTAGAACACCAAGTGCACCGAAGAGGGCATCCTTTCAAGAAAACCAAAGTACGAATTCCTGGTCCATCGTGTACTGAGTAGTCCTGGATGTCGAAGATTATACCTTGTTCTTCTGGGTCTTCGAGCGGAGTCTCTGACACAGCACTACACCCTAGACTCGCTTTCTACATGGCCAGTTCGGTTCGGTCGATAATCTGGTCCTGGATTGTAGGGCTTAACTCTACGAAGAATGCACTAAACCCTGCAACGCGAACAATAAGATCTCTATACTTCTCTGGATGAACCTTCGCGTCTCTGAGCATCTGAGTATCAACGACATTGAACTGAATTTGGAAACCAGGGTAGTCGAAGTAGGTCTTGATTAGTGCAAGAAGTTTCTGTGAGCCTTCAATTCCCTTTAGGGCGTGTGGGTGGAATTTCATGTTATGAAGACCACCTCTGATTTTAGTGTGGTCGACCTTGGCAGCAGACATTATCGTGGCAATCGGACCCTTGACATCGGTTCCTGGGAAAGGTGAAGTTACACCATCGCAGAGGGGTTCTTCTGCCAGACGTCCGTCAGGAAAAGCTCCGCAGACTTTCCCAAAGGGGCCGTGAGTACTGATGGCCAGCATCGAAGGGTCATAGGGTTCACCGAGGTAATTAATTCCCTGTCTAACAATTCTGCAGTACTCGTTGAAGAGGTCGACAAAGATCTGGTCGACGTAGTCATCGTTGTTACCCCACTTGGGCGCATCCAGGGCTTTGCGACGTAAATCATCCCTACCTTCCCAGTTAGATTGTAGAGCAGCTTGGATATCTTCCATTGAGCAGATTTTGTCGTCGTCTACAAGTTTCCTCACAGCAGCTAACGAGTTGGTGACATTGACCATCCCACTGCTCAGCGTTGTTGGAGTCCCATTGCAAATCGCACCACAATCATCCAGTGATAGACCACGATCAATACAGTCTCGGACCAATACTGAGGAATAGATTAGATTACAAGTTTGTCGGTGAGCAGCCATCACGTAATTCCAATACCTCTGCCAGTTACGTATCGAAACATGCAGGTGGTGTAGATAGGTGTCGACTAGCTCGGGATAGGTTTCAGGAACAGGAGTGTCTGTGAATTGAATTCCTGTACGTGGGTCGCGTCCTCCGTTCATTGCAAGTTCCAACAACTTGCCATGATTGATGAAGCCAGCTTGCACGACACCATAGCTCATACCCTCCATCGTTGGCTCAGTGCAACCTCCCATGGCGGCATATTTGCGAATGGTCTCAACGGGTAGTCCACTCCTCTGCAACTCGTGTTGAATGTACACTTTGAGGTTGAAGAATGCGGGGAAGCCGCAGCCAGTTTTTACGCACTCTATCGCCTTGAGAAGGAACTCCTCACTAAGAGAATCATCATACCAGATGGAAAGAGTAGGCTGAGTGGTTTGACAATTTATGGCTGACTCGATAATCATCATGGATAGTTCGTTGTCAGCTCCCCTTCCGTTCTCGTCGGTTCCACCTAGAATCATGTTTTGGAATAAATTACCTGATCCTAGACCCTCCCATGAGAAGGAGGCAACGTATTCAATTTCGGTCATTTTGACCCGGAGGGCTTCAAGCCATTCCAGGACTTCATCGTCGGTGATGCCGCCATTTTTGTAATATGGGTACATGTAGCGGTCAAATCGGCCAGGAGAATATCCTAGGTGGGCTCCCTCAATGTGTCCTGCCAGGTAGATAAACCAGAAGGCCTGCATGGCTTCCTTGAAGTTCCTTGGTGGATTCGCAGGGACCCATCTGCAGCGTTCTGCGATTTCAAGTAGCTCTTGCTTCCATTTAGCATCCTTTGTTTCCTTTGCTAGCCTTTCTGCCTCATCTGCGTAGTTGTTTGCCCACTTGATGGTGGCCTCAAGCACTCTTATGCCAGCTTTCCAGAAATAGACCTTCTCGGCAGACGAATAATCTGTTATTTCAGCCTCGTCAATCTTTGCTTGAATCCTTTCTATGATTCCTGTAAATCCCTGTGATAGGGCGGTTTCGAAGTCGAGGACATATCGTCCCTCAGGTGCAGGGTCATGCGGAGCAGTGTAGAGAACAGCTTGCCATCCCTTCTCAATGTAATCTGCTTCGGAATATATTGTCTTCCAGAGGGCATCGCCAACATCCTGCATACACTTTCCTTGGAAATACTCTGCACACTCTCTCAGTCTTTCTTTGTCCTCTTTTCTTATCAGAAACTTGTGAGAGAATAGCTCATAATCACCGCTCTCGGCTAGTTCCCTCCCCTTTGCAATTCCGCCGCCTTCCCCGAGATCGGTCACGCTGTCTTGGGCCTCTTGTTCTTCTTTTGCTAGAGCTTTCATAATGTAGTCAGACGCGTAGTTGCAATAGGGGATTGCACCCCGAGTGTACTGGGTCTTGCTCCCTACAAGCAAGGAACCTTCTCTGATGACTGGAATGAGGTTCTCTAGGGCATATGCATGGCATTCGGCTCTTCTTTCAAGAGGATTAAAACCATCAGTTCTTTCGTGAGCAATCTTGTAATGGTAGATGTATTCTGGGTCAATAACAAGTGGTGCAGAGAGATAGTCATCACGTAGCTTCTCAACGCGTTTGGTTGACGGGGTGCCGCTAACCTCTCTTGCTACATAGCATTCTGTTCCCATTCTAGTTCACCATTAACACGAAAATCTCATGATATTAGCTCAAGATGCTATTCTCTTTGCCCTAAATATCAGTTTTCAAATCACTAGACTCAGAGGTATTGAACGCGGTAGCCATCCCATCCCTAAACGCTTTTAGGAACAGGGAAACGATAAGATACAAACTTACTCTTTGGTTGATGATAAAATTGGGTGATGAAGAATTTACGTTAGAGGGCATGAACGTGCCCACTGACAATGATATGACGAAGAAGCACGTGCCTGACCTTGAAGCGCCTAAACGCGTAAAGGCAGGTGAACCTTTCACCTTAAAGATCAAGGTTGGTGGCTTTGATGGTGTGGAACACCCGAGCCTACTCGGTCACTGGATTAATTGGGTCGTGCTCTATGCAGGTCTGCGTCCTGTTGCCCGCGTCTACTTCTACCCGCCGATGACCGATGGATATGAAGTGACGTTACAGATTACTCTTGAAAAAACCACAATCTTCGTTGCACAAGCTTGGTGCAACCTACACGGGCTTTGGGAGTCCCACGAGACTGAGGTTTCTGTGATTGGTGGGAAGGTCGAAGAAAAGCCTAAGGAAGAAGAGGAAGAAGACGAAGAAGAGGAATCCGAAGAAAAGCCTAAGGAAGAAGAATCCGAAGAAAAACCAGAAGAGTCAGGCTAGTTTCTTTAGGAGCGAAATCTGTAGGAACTCGATGGCAATTATGGAACATCTCGTTTTAGTTGACGGTGGGATAGCCTAAAGCCGTCCACGAATTCATACCGCCAAGGACATTATACACGTTCTCGAAGCCCTTACGTTTCAGCAGACTGGCTGCTAAGCTAGCCCGTCTGCCTGACCCACAAATCACTGCAAGAGGTTTATCATGTGGTAGACTGTCTGCTTGCTCGGGTAGGTGCCCAACATAGATGTGTTTAGCGCCAGCTATGTGCCCTCTGTCCCATTCGCCTTGTTCACGCACATCTATGAGCGATAGTTCCTTTTTATCCAGTTTCTGTTTCAGGCTAACAGCCGTTAGAGGAAACAGGCTATCTGTGGGTCGTCCCTTGTTCCGCCAAGCAGAAATGTTCGGGCAGAGATACCCTCCAATATTGTCATAACCTAGGCGCTGAAGATAGGTCTTGGCGGTTGGAAAATCTGACAGCTGTTCCAAGACCAATAGTATTTGTTGGTCGTGATTAATTACCCAACCAGGAAAATAAGCGATATCGTTTAGCCCGATGTTCAGTGCGCCGGGAATATGAGATGCGGAAAAAGCCCCAGGCAGACGGGTATCAAGGACAATGGCATTAGGAGATTTTGCAGCTTTCGCGAACTCCTCGACCGAGTAGTTCTTTGGTGTAGGTGCTTCTCTGAGGAGTGGTGGTCCATCTAGGTTGTAGACCTCCATCTTTCGGAAATAGGGTGGGCGGTACAGCTCCTGTGCCATCATGTGCTTGACAAATGCTTCTTTGTCCAGTTGGAAGATAGGGTTGGTTAGCCGCTCATATCCAATTGTGCTGATGTTGCGGTCACTAAGTTTTGAACCACATATTGTACCTGCTCCGTGACCAGGATAGATGATGACATGATTTCCTAAGGGTATCAGTTTGTCATGGAGGCTGTGATACAGCTTCTCTGATAGCTCCTGCCAGAAGTCGAGTCCAGGCAAGTCTGTGCGCCCCACATCACCAGCAAACAAGGTGTCACCAGTGAATACCATTAATGGTTCCTTGCTGAGTGCTGGATTAGAGACTACGTAACAGATGCTATCGTTGGTATGACCAGGTGTGTATACTGCTTCTACTCGAAGACGCCCGAGATTCAGGGTGTCACCGTCACCGAGTCTGTGTTCACCGTACTTGAAAGGAGTCGCTTTGCTGTGGGCGATTTCAGCTCCAGTTAGTTCCTGCAGCTCTAGGGATCCAATTACATAGTCTTCGTTTCGATGAGTCTCCAGTATGTAGGTGATTTTCGCACAAAACTGCCGGGCTAACTCTGTGTATACTTCACAGTCGCGACGGGGGTCGATAACCAATGCCTCGTGATTGTCAACCAAGAAATAGCTCTTATGAGAGATACCTTCAGAGGTGATTATTCTAAGCTCCATAAATCATCCAGCCCAATCAGCTTGTTATCCATCGTAGAAGCACAAACGAATAGAGTCTTCAAAGACTATTCACTTATATTAATGCGGTAACAATTCGACAAACATTAAAAACTCCAGCTATAGTATGTGAGTTTGAGGTTCGGGATAATGAAACGTGTCAAGGTTGAAGGTAAACACAAGGAGCATCAAGTGCTCATGTACGCCATCAGTACCTGTGGGTGGTGCCGAAAAACCAAGCAGCTCCTAAAGAATCTAGGAGTGGAATATGAATATGTTGATGTTGACTTGGCTAGTAAAGAGGATAAGGAAGTAATCAAGCAGGACATACAAAGGCGAGGTGGAGACCTAATATACCCCACCATCATAATCGACGATACGACACTGATTACAGGTTTTAGGGAAGCGAAGATTAAGGAGGCACTTGGCCTTTGACCACACTTAAAACCGTGCGGCAGCGGGCTGAGGCTGACGCGAAGAACCATGGCTATTTCTTAAACCCTGATGAGGAAATGCTGGAACCAATACTCAAAGGGCTCAAACGGAACGAAGAACGATACGGTTACCCAACGTGCCCGTGCCGTTTAGCGACCGGACATCTTGAGAGCGATCGAGACATAATCTGCCCCTGTGACTACCGAGATCCTGATGTTGAAGAATACGGTAATTGCTACTGTGCACTGTATGTCAACAAGGAAGTCTCGGAAGGCAAGGCAGAGGTGCAGCCCATCCCTGAGCGTAGACCACATCCTAAGCTAGAACAGTCATTTAGTGAACCGCCTAAAACACCAACAGTACAAGGAGCAGACGCTGATGCAGTGTCTTCTACCTCAGAAACCAACATGAAGCTTTGGTATTGTAGAGTCTGTGGCTATGTTTGCTTCCGAGAGGAGCCACCCCATAAGTGCCCAATCTGTCAGGCGAAGCGTGAGATGTTCAGCGAGATTGTACTCGGAATGAACTGGCGGACACGCTAGCTATATAATAACCCTA
>JAEOTB010000052.1 GCA_016840065.1 Candidatus Hermodarchaeota archaeon
AGACCGCAAAGACAACCGGGGCGGTTGCGATGAAATGCTGTTTCAGCGCAGCAATTGCTAGTTCATCTTTTACTTCTTGATTTTTGACCACGATGACTCGCCAAGGCTGTTTGTTGCCTCCACTGGGGGCAGCGACCATCACCTCGAGGAGTTGCTGGATTTGTTCTTCAGTGACTGGTTTGTTGGTGAAAGAACGGACACTCACCCTAGTTAGTAGAGCTTCGATTGCATCCATGATAGTTGACCTCGATTCACAATTCTATTCGATTTTGTATACAATATCTCCTGGGCTGACTTTATCCTTAACTTTGAGTCCAATAACCTTTCCTGCTTCAGCAGATTCTATATCTTCCTTGTCAATTTGCATTGACTCTATTTTCTGCTTGAAATCGGTATCGGTACCTTTGATCGTGATTTCATCCCCAATTTGTAGAGGCTCTGAAAGTTCTATGACGCAAAGCCCCATACCGGCATGGAAGTTTCTCACCTTGCCAACCTTTACTTGTCGCTCCTTTCCTTCACTCAAAGAAATCACCTATTCTCTTGTTTTGTAGTATCAAACGTGCTTTAGTATCTCTTGGAGGTTGCTCATTAGGATTTGCTGCCACTTGGAGTACTGCTTGTCATATGTCTCTTTGTTGCTTTCATCACAGGTATGTACCTGTTTTATATGAACCATTTCCTTGACCGCTTTTTCTACGGTTTGGTGTAGATTGGTTCCAACTGAAGCCAGAATCGCAGCTCCTAAGGCTGTTCCTTCATCTACTTGGGTGTATAGGGATTTCCTCCCTGTTATATCGCATTGAATCTGACGCCATAATTCAGACCTAGCTCCACCGCCATCTAGGCGTAATTCTTGGATATTTACACCGGCACCAAAGCTAGTATCTATCATAAAGCGAGCTGCATAGGCGGCACCTTCTAGTATGGCGCGAGCAATGTGAGCGCGGGAATGCTGGAACCCCATCCCATGTAAGATGCCTAGACTGAAGGTGAAGAATGGGAAGAGCACTAACCCGTCGCAGCCAGGTGGCGCATTGGATGCTAGTTCGCAAATCACATCGTATGGGTCTCGACCAACGCGTTCAGCAACTGTCTTCTCTACATGACCGAACTCATCACGGAACCATCTAAGAACAGCTCCAGTGCCAGGTAGAACACCTTCAAGCACCCATTGGTTTGGTAGTACATGTGGGTGACAGAATAGCGCACCCATAGGATCCTTGGTCTCCTTCTCAACAGGTGTGACTACAAAAGTACCAGTTCCCGTTGTCCCTTTTGCTACACCTTTCTCTAGTACTCCTAACCCGACGACTGAGCATTGCTGATCGCCTCCACCAGCTACAACTGGTGTTCCCGCGGCTAGCCCAGTTTGTTTGGCTGCTTCTCGGGTAAGCTCTCCTAGGATGCTACCTGATTTGATTATTTTTGGCCAGAGAGAAGTGGGTAGTCCTAGTTCATCGCCCAGCTGGTCTGAGAGTTTCCAGCTTTGCCTGTCAAGAATTCCAAAAACATGATTCGATAAATCAGAGCCCAATACGCCGCTGAGGCGTTGATAGAGGAAAGCGTCGGGGGTGGCGAATTTGTGTGTTTTGGCAAAAACCTTCGGTTGTTTATCCTTGATCCATAGGGCGCGGCGAACACTGGTCCGTTGCTTTATCTGCTCTGCATGTTTCTCCGCTGAAGGAGATATTCGGGTGTCCATCCAGGTTATAGCCCGTGCCAGCGCTTTTCCACTGGCATCTAGTGGTACAAGTGTTGCTCTTTGTGTAACAACGGAAACTGCAGCTATTTCCTTGGGATCGATTTTTCCTGGCTTTAGGATTTCCTGCATTGTTTCCCGGGTTGTCCGCCACCAATCCTCTGTATCTTGCTCTGACTGGCCATGCTCCACTGCTACTGTAGGGAATTCACGATAAGCCTTGACTACTTCCCTTCCCTGAGGATCAAATAGAACCGTTCGATTTCCTGTTGTTCCGAGATCGACGACACATATTAACTGGTTGTTTTTTGAACTCAAAACTAGACCTCCAGCGTAAAACGTACCTTCCCTTGGGTTAAAGCCCCCAATAAGGCTTTTGAGAATAACTGACGCCCCCGTCATAAGTCCTTTCCATTCGAAAATACCCTGCCAAACCTTTACTTTATGTTTAAGTTCTAGAGTTACCATCATTAGATTGTTGAGCAAACCTTATCTGGTTCATAGACTCAACAATATAGTGAGTGTCTCCACGGACATGATTGTCATGACTGAAGAAGCTTCTAGCCGTCGCCAACAATCAGAGGCATTGAAACGTCAAATTGATGCTCTCGCAATGGATCTAATCTCAGCCCTAGACCTGCTAACCAGGGACTTGCAGCGTAGCCTACTCAGCCTGGCGGACCTTGTTGAAGAGAGGATGGACGCCATTGGCTTCGGAAGGCTTTCTGGTCCAGTTGTGCATAGTATTCAAGAGGGAGTTAAAACAGAGGCGAAGCGTTTTGGCGAGAAGGCTCGTGAGAAGATTAAGGAGATTATGGAGAAGAAGGCAGAAATTGCTGGGTCTGCAGATGTGCTGGGTGCTTGGAAACCGATGACCGCTGAGGAGCGGGGAGCCCGTCAACGTCAACTCCAGGGGGAAATTGAAGCGAGAGAGAAGTCTCAGAAGGAACTAGAAGCCGAGTTGGCAGAGGCGCGAGTGCAACTATTAGAATTGCAAAGCAGAATTCAAGCTCTATCAACTCAAGATGGTCAGAGAATCGATACTCTAGTTTCAACCGCAGAAGAACTTCAAGAACAGGTTAGAGGGCTTGAAGCACAACTAGAAGAGGAGAGAAGGAACGCTAGTAAGATCACAGAAGAACGGGATTATGCCCAAGAGCAGCTCCAACCCCTTGAGGCCCATTTACAGCGAGCAAGAGAACGAATCACCGTTTTGGAAGCAGACCTGTTGTTAACTCGTGAGCGGGTCACCACACTAGAGAAAGAGGGAACACAAGCCTCCTCCTTATCCGAGCAAATAGGAGAATTACAGGCTGAACGCCAACGAATGAGTTCAGAGCTAGCCACCTCCCAGGAGGAGAAACAGCTTCTAGAAAGACAGGTCGCAGAATTACAGAGAGATTTAGAAGAGGTTAGACAACAACTTGTCACAACAGAGCAGACAGGTGGTGAATGGGGAGCTCGTGTCGCAGAGCTTGAAAAGCAGGTCCAAGAACTGACCGAGTTGAGAGAGACTCATCTTCAACGCATAGCGGAGCTGGAAGCGCAGTTAGCAGACGCCTTGAGAAGATTGGATGAAATCCAAGCAAGTGATAGAGAAGCTCAGTTGATGGAGGAGAAAGCTAAGCTAGAGGAAGTCAATAGGCTTCTTAAAGCCGAAAATGTTCAGCTGGAACAGGAACTAGAACAAACTCAGCAAAGATTGGTTGAAACGCAGGAACAAATTGTTGAACTAGCCGAGGCACGAGAGCGGTTAAGGTGGATGGAAAGCCGTGAAAAAGTTCGCAACATTCTGCTACAGAAGAATCAACTGTATACTATCCTGACGCGACTGGCAAGCCTAATAATGGAGGGCAAATATATCTGCTCATCTACTGAACTCGGTTACAGTTCCAGTTCAGGTATCTCCCTTGCAGCCTGGCTAGACAGACACTTCCTAGAATTAGAAGAGGATGGACTAGTAATCATCCATCGCCAAGCTGGCGGAGGAATGCCATCAGCTTCCATCGAAGTGACTGAGAAAGGACGTCAAATCTTCGAAGAAGCGATGGAAACCGAGGCCGTGACTAGCCCTGCGAAAACAGCTGAACCATAGTTCTCAAATCAATAAAAAGGGGTTCGCAGCTGTGGGTGCTTTACGCTCATCCATACCACAGATATGGATATCAAGTCCAACAAGCCAGGTAGTACTGGGGTTAATATAGCGTTTTGAGAAGATCTTCTTTGTCGCCGCTAGTTGGGCGGAGACCCTAAACGCCTGTCTAGAGACGGGAGGTTACAGCTCCTCAAGGAGTAGTGCCCGTTGATGAAGCAGGAACCAAACACCAACAAGGACCCCTCGTCCTATTTGAGTAAGTTTTGGACAACGGTTTCCCAGTGTCTGAGCGAGACACTGGCTACTTTTCTTTCCCTTTTGTTTGCTTATAGGTGATGAGGTGAGTAGTGTATGGGCATCCCTTCACAGAGTTTATATCCACTCCCTCGAATAAATCAGGTGAAATCAGTAATGGGTTTAAAGCGTAACACAAGATACAGCAGGTTCACAGTACTCTCTGATGTTGGAGAAGAGGGGTTACATCGTTTACGTCAGGCTAGGGTTGCTGTTGTGGGGGTAGGAGGGCTCGGATGTGTTTCGGCGCTACAGCTAGCTTCGCTTGGTATTGGTGTGCTACGCATAGTTGACAGAGACATTGTTGAAATCTCCAACCTTCAGCGTCAACACCTATACACCGATGAAAGTGTTGGACTCCCTAAAGTCGAGGCAGCTCAGCAAAGACTAGAGAAGCAGAACCCTGACATTACTGTGGAAGCTATGGCGCTGTCAGTCACTGAAACAACAGCAGAGCGAATCGTAGAGGGGATGGATATCATAATTGATGGATTAGATCGCTTCGCACCTAGATACGCCTTGAATCGTGCTTGTGTGAAACAAAAGATACCATATGTTTTCGCAGGCGCACTAGCAGCCTCTGGCAACATGACAACCATAGTACCTGGGGAAACCCCTTGCCTAGAGTGCTTCTTAGGAGATGTTGATGACGAACAACCTACTTGTGCGACTGTGGGAATCTACCCTACAATTCTTGGGGTTATTGGGAATCTGCAGGTTCATGAAGCTCTGCGTCTAATCCTCGGAAGGCCACTACAACTTGCTAATAGGCTTCTCTACTTCAACATCGAGACCCTAGACTTTCACCTGATTCCAATCTCCATCAACAAGGATTGCCCAGTCTGTGGGGACAATACTGAAGGGAAAGAACTACAGACGGATTTGGATGTTACTGTGACTGAACTGTGTGATGACCAAACCTTCCTTGTCCATGCACGAGTTCCCGAGGCAATCGATATTGGACGAGCATCGAAGATTCTCAAGAAACATTACAAGATTATCAGCAAGAGCGCACTTGGCATTCAAATTCAGTTTACAGACAAGATACAAGTCAGTGTTGTTGGTGAGGGGAACATCTTGGTGAAAGGTGTTTCTTCCTCAGAAGAAGCTGAGGCGATTTACCACCAAATAATCGATTTACTCCGTGAAGCTAACCACTAGACCACAAGTAGTCGAATCACAGTTTTGGGAATGATTAGCCGCCTGTCAATTGTTTTAATGCGTCAATCAATGTCTCTACTTCTTCTGGTAGGTTGAAGTAGTGGAAGCTAGCGCGAATATTCCCGTTGTAAGTGTTCCAGATCCCCAGGAAGTACATTAGAGGTTGGCAACAGTGGTGCCCTGCTCGAGTGAGGATTTTCCATTTCGCGTCCAAGGCAAGGGAGACATCATGTGACTGCCAATCGAAAAGATTGAAACAGATAGCACCAACTTTGTCCTCGACGCTATCAGTAGGTCCATAAATCTCCATGTTGGGAACCTCTTGAAGCCCGTCAAGCAATTGTTTTGTCAAGGCTAGCTCGCGTTGTTCGACTTTACTGACCCCGATTTCGTGAAGATACTCAACCGCCCGGCCCAAACCAATAAGCCCGATGATATTGGGTGTTCCAGCGTCCCAGCGACGAGCCCTGTGATCTACTCGGAGCATGTAGTCCTCAGCTGTAACGGCGGCTATTGCGCCGCCTCCAATCTCTTCTGGAGACATTCGCGTAAGGAGTTCTTTATCTACGTAGAGTCCACCAGTCCCAGGTGGTCCTAGAGGGCCTTTGTGTCCACTGAAACCATAAAAGTCGCACCCCATCGCTTTCACATCCACAGGTAAGTGTCCAGCACCCTGAGCCCCGTCGATGAAGACAAGGCAGTTGGGATTTATTTTCTTGATTGTGCGTATTATAGCGGCAACATCGTGTTTTGTACCCATGGAATTGGATGCTTGTTGGAAAGCGACAAATTCGGTGTTTTCATCGACGACTTCTGCAAAGGCCTCTGGTAATAGACGCCCATCCCTTGTAGGTTCTATGGTGACAAACTGAGCCTTCACATGTTTTGCCAATCGCATCCAAGGCAAGAAATTGGAGTGGTGTTCAAGTATTGTAGTGACTATCTTACTTTTCGGAGTCCAGTGGACCAAAGGTGGTGCCATCTTGAACCCAGTACTCCACCTATTCAAGAAAGGATGCTCAAGGGCGTATGCTACAAAGTTCGATGCTTGGGTTTGGTTACGTGTGAAGATGAACTCCTCAGGGTCACAATGAAGCAGTAACTTAGCGACATTGTTCCGTGCTTTCTCACAAGCTTCAGAAGCTTGGGCAGCAAGTGAATATGCCCCACGTTCGACATTAGCTCCGTACTCCTCGAGATACTCGGTCATCGCTTCTATGACTGGCTTAGGAACAAGTGTTGTCGCAGCGTTGTCGAAGTAGATGTACTTTTCTGTGATGGGAAGGTCTCTTCTCATATCCTCTGGTTGCATATAGAACACCACATGAGATGGCTAAATAGCGTAATGACGAGACTTAAATTCATATGGCTTCAATATACTTAACAATTGTTAATATTACTTGCAACGCCTCACATGGCACGCAAGAATCAATGGTGTTCTTTGTGTTATCATTTCCCTGTGAAACTGCTGTCTGGAAGACTTTGCCGTCCATCCGAGCAGCATTAGCCCGTGCCCTGATAGTTAGAGGACTCGCTCAGCGCCGAGTTGCTGAACTTCTAGCCACAACCGAAGCCACGATTTCCCATTATCAAAAAAGAAAACGAGGAAACGCTGTCAAGCTAGAGGGCGATATCCTAGAGGCAATAGATACGCTTGCCGACGAACTAACTGCTTCAAAAATTCCAACAGAAGAAGTAAGAGAACGCATCTGCCGTCTTTGTAATAAGGCAACTAAAACCACTGTGATTTGCTAGCTATCACGATTTAATAGGTGTTTCAAAGCATTAATTCACTCCTACCAAGCTGACACCAAGCTAAAATAGCAGCACAAATCTAACAGCAATGATTCCTTGGTGAAACTGATGTCGTGGATGTCGTGGATTCAGAAACAACTTCGAGAAGAAGGAGTCATTGGATTCATTCTTTTTCTTGTCATGTGTAGCATCGTATGGGCAGTTTTTCTCTCCATCTTCTGGGGAGTACCCTTCATACCCCATCCCGCACCCGATGATGACACCATGCACCGAACAGTTATCTATTTCATGATCCGCGGTGAGGACTTTTACACCGCCTGGCGCCACACCGTTGTAGTGTGTGCCGACCCGGGTGACCTACGTATATTTCGCACTCCGATAATCTTCTACCTGATAACAGCATTAGTCTGGTGGTCAGGCGACAATTTCCAGTTCCCCCTTGGCGTAATATGCGTCTTCGTTGCTGCTATTAACCTCATCCTGTCCTTTTGGACAGCTCGTAAGATGCTAGGATCGGGTTGGGCAGGCCTTACAGCAGCCATCGCCCAATATGCATACTTTTTCAATGTTATTCCAAAATTCCAGATCTCAATCTTTGCCATGCCCTTTCTAATCCTGGCTGTTTATTGGGCTTGGGAGGGAAAGGCTTGGCATGCCAGTGGCAGTTTAGCTCTTTCCTTTCTCATCAAGGAATCCTTTGGTTTTGCCCTCCCCGCGCTCCTTTTCCTCTTTCTTTTGCGTCGCCACTGGCGTTCTGCTTTGATTCTGATTGGGATGTTTGCTGCAGCTGTGTGCCTTTATTTTCTACATCTTTATATTGCTCAACCCATCGGAGATCCGAACATGCTCTTCGCTGAGCCACCACTAGATATACTCCTCAACATTGGAGGTTTTCTCTGGTTCGGCTTCGGTGTCCTCTACTACAATGTATTCTTACCAATAACTATTGGCGGAGGATATCCCTTCAGTCCGATACCACCTTTCCTCTCCTACCCTCTGTTCCTTGTAATCCTTGGCTTCCAGTTTGTGTTTGTATGGGGTACACTACTGTTGTTAGGTCTTGAGATGTTCCATCGTCGTAGACTACTCTACCCCTCCCTCACTTTTCTCGGATTTGTAATCTGGATTGTCCCATTGGTCATCTCTGCTACAACACCGGTAACCAACTTTGAGCTCTGGTGGGTTGACTTTGGTGTCTATCGATGGTTTGCAGCATCGTATGTAGGTTTTCAGTTGCTAGTCGCCATAAGTTGGCATCAGCTCCGGAAGTGCTTCAAAGAAGAAGAAAAGTATTCTTGGATCTGCTCGCAGTTCTCAGGTCTAAAGAAGCGGTTTTCCCGCCAATAAATCTGTATATTATATTTCATTTCTATTGAGAAAAATACAAAGGCTGCGCTTCCATACATCTAGACAGGCTCTAACGTCATTCTGGAGCCTTTTCCCAAGGTTTCCTCGGAACACTCTAGTTGTGATTAATTACGCCAGCCAGTATAAAAAGGACCCAGAGTATAGAGTACTTGTTATTAGCGGTGAAACCTCTTGGCCGAGGGTGTCACTCTTTCGATGCCCTCTTTCCTTTTCCGTTAGTAACGCAGCATATGCCTGGGAAAGTAGACGGGGACACCCGATGACCTGTTCCGGTTGTACCGGGAAAGCGAGGAAACCCCTCTTCAATCTTATTCGTTTTCTTTCATCATCAGTTCTCTTCATGGTTAAGGTTCATATCCTAGACTCTGGTAGATGAGTACGACCTTATTCTTCCAGGATTCAAATTCTCCAGGACTATTGGGGAAGTTCTTGTATAACTTGAGCATTTCTCTCATCGCCTTTGACACCTTCTGAATACGGCGGAGTAACCCTAGCTTTCGAAGACCCCGGATGAATCGTCCAGCTTTATCTGTAGCTGACAATTGGATACCCTCTCCTGCATTGGCTCTTAGCAAATCCTCGGTTGTGATTATCCTGTTATTTATTACAAACTCGAATTCTTTGTTTCCTACTTCCTGAAGCAGCCGCCTCATCAAATCTAAGGAGGCTATTTTCTGTCCGTAATGATGACGGTTGTATTCAACATTGAAGGGCCATAATCCAGTTGTTGAAACATCACCAGCTTCGATGGCATCTTTCAAGATAGGAGCGACAACATGTGCTGCCTCGATGGCTGAGCCAATCCCTCCTCCGTGGATTGGATTCACATGACACCCTGAGTCGCCAATGAAAACAATACCATCTGCAACGTAACTCCAGAGTGGTCTACGAATTGGGGCTGCTCCTCCACCTCCTGTTATCACTTTTGCACCCTTGAACATGGGCTTACTGGCGATGAATTTCTTATAGAGCGCCTTAGGTCTGTGTCCCTTTCCTCCCTGTGTGCCCAGTCCCACATTAGCGATAGTTCCGCCTCTGGGAAAAATCCAGATATAGCCTCCAGGCGAGTAACGGTCGTCCATGATGATTGTGCAGCGATCGGGAGTGTCTGGAGGTTGCTTGAGTTCGAGAACCTCACGATAGCACACTGCCTGATCATGAAGGGCTATTTTGTTTTCAATCGAGGGGTGCTTTATACGTCGACGAAGTGTGGCCGACATTCCGCTAGCATCAACAGTTACTTTCGCGGTTGCTTTTACCAGCTTATCTTGGGTAGTGTCCTTGTACTCAACGCCTACAACCGCACCTTTCTCAAGCAGAGGTTTAATGACGTGCGCGTGGGCTATAACCCTTGCACCTGCATCTTCAGCGCGTTTTAGAAGGCGTTGACCAAAACAGAGTCGGTCGATAGTCCAGCCATCACAGAGTTCACCAGGTATGCGTTGGCTAACGGTAACAAAATTCTCCATTGATGGCGGGTAAATATCAATGCCATTGATCAGAGTTCCTAGCTCGTCCCCAGTGGGAAACGGAATTCCTGCGTTTTTCAAGTGGTGCAATGCTATTCCTTCGCCGCACACTTTGTCACCTACTCGGTCGCGTGCTAGACGTTCAAGTAGTAAGACTTTGAGGTTCAGCTTGGCAGCTTCATGGGCAAGGTGAGCACCTGCTGGTCCTGCACCAACAACAATGAGGTCATGCAGTGTCATGGTGTGTGACTCCCGTTTTACGGTGTTTTCAGCGTTTGTTCTTCTTAAAGTGTTTTCTCCCTCAGCCTATTGGGGTCTTATTTGAATTGTGTCGTCGCTTGGGACCTTTGAGCCTATTGGGCAGGCACTAGCGCAACGATTACACCAAATCTCTGCATAGGGTGACAGTTTACGACGGTGCAAGGGACAAGTAAGGCAGAGTTCACGGTTATATCGACCACCTTCCAAAGCACCGACTGGACAAGCCTCGATGCAGAGTTCACAGTTGCTACACCAAGGATTATCTTCGATGACTTCGCCAGGCGGTAGTTCAGCTTCTGTGACTAGGGCTCGGAGGCGTACGCGTGGACCTAGACTAGTGGTGATCAGTAGATTGTTCTTACCTATGATGCCTAACCCTGCAAGAACTGCAGCATCTTTTAGATAGAGGCCGGGCTCGTAGGACACGACCTTTGCCTTTACACCCTGACGTTCTAGAAAGAGAGCGAGTCGATAACAAATCCCTCTGAGGATTTCGTCTTCGAAAGCTCGACCTGTCGGCACCCGCCCTGCACCTGAATCAGGCGGAGCGTTAAGCCATAGATCAAGTAAGGGATCAGCCATTTGCAGTACGATTACTATAACCGATTTGGCACTTGGAAAACCCTTTGTTGGTTGGTGCTTTGAAGGATACCTAGTAAACCTTGCGGTTGGCGCAAAGCCCACCAAGTCCGCACCCCACTTTGTGGCTTTCTGGTGTAATTCTTGAGCTAGAGAATTCGGCATTTTTATCCCTGCTCTCTTTAGGGAGTATTACAAATATTAAGCTGTAATCTGGTGCTAGGCTACCTGTAGTGGAGCAACCTTGGCTAGAGCTGAATCGACTTTTACTCGATGTTGATCGAGACCTAATCGGTCAGGCGGCGTTCTGAGGGCAAGACAAAGCAGTTCAGGATAATAAAAGACCGGTAATGGATCCTGATTGTCTGTGTGGCGGAGTGCCATCCGTTGGAGAAGGTCAAATTGAAGAGCGCAGGCGGGGCATATAACCACCAGTGCATCTGCTCCTGCTTGCTTCATGTAGGATAGTTTGTTTCCAGTTATCTTGAGTGAAAGATCACGGTTCACAGGTCGCGTACCACTACCACAGCAGTCCATCTCATCTTGATAACGGATTGTTTTTGCACCAAGTGCTTCTACCATCTCGTAAAGGAGTGTTGGGCGCTGTCCGTTATCAACACCAAGAAGGTGGCTAGGGCGGACGATATGACAGCCAATGTGAAGGGCAACACGGAGCCCTGTGAGAGGAAGTTCAACCTTGTTGGCGATGGCTTCGGGGCCGATATCCTCGAAGAGCAGTTGGATGAAATGTTTGACTTCAGTTTTCCCCTTGTACTCGTACCCTGTTTTTGCTAGTATCTCATTAACCTGTCCTGATAATTCCTTGTCGCCCTTGAGACGTATAGAAGCTCCTTTGAGCATTTCAAAACAGCCGTTACATGGTGTTAAGATTGGGAGACCCTGTTGTTCGGCTACAGCTAGATTTCTGGCTGTTATCGCTAGAGCAGCATGATGGTCAATGTGGGGAAGTGTTAATGGGTTAGGACAACACGTGAACCCGTCGATTTCCCTTACCGGGATTTCTAGCTGTCGTAGTGTTTCACGCACCGCTAGCTCCATGAAAGGTAATCTGTTTGGGATTACACAACCCATGTAAAGTGCCCAAGTTTGCTGTGTCATTAAGTTTCTCCTCCAGCTTCCGCGGCTTCTGCCTCTTGACGTTCCTTGATTTTCTTCAGGCGCTTGTTGAGTTCAGTTGCTCTGGCGATTTTTGCGAGGTCCTTGCTTCCGCGGCTTTTCAGAGGTATAGATGGTAACCCCAGTTGCTCGCGCCTCTTGTTTACTGATTCGCTTGGTGCCAGCGCCCAGCCTGATGCAACTATGTTCTCCACTTCTGCAGCAATGGCTTTGGGGGCGATTCCTAAGGAGCAAGCAAGGTTATGTAACTCGAGAATCAGTTCGGAAACCGGAACCTTTTGCGGACAATGCTCTAGACAAGCATGGCAGCTTGTACACAACCAAAGTTCAGGCGCCTCCAATAGTCGCCGTGCTTCTCCCTCAAGCGTAGCACGTACAAACCTGCGCGGATGATAATTCTCAGCACCTGTTTCCCGTGATATCGGGCAAGCAGCCACACAAGTACCACAGGCGAAACATGATAGAGTATCAATGCGTTTAGAGAGTTTTTCCGCAATCTCTTGTAAGCGCTTCTCTACATTCACTTCTTACACCTGCTATGTTTTTGCCTTGGGCTTCGGTTTCGGTGGGTTCAGGAGCCGCTCCAACCGTTTTTCTAGCTCAGGACGTATTCTCTCATTCTCCGCAATGATAGCGTCTCTCCCAATCTCCTTCAAGTGAGTGGTCATCTCGGTGATAACATGAGCCCATTTGTCGCCTTCTGCGGCTGAAACCCATTCTAGCCTAAATCGCCGCTCATCGATACCCATTTTCTTTAACCGTGCTGCAATTCTGTTGAATCGTTTTTCTGCCCAAACATTTCCAGAGATATAGTGGCAGTCGCTTCCAGTTTCTGTCAAGCGGCAACCCGACATTAATACCATGCCAGCTCCTCGGCGAAATGCCTCTAACACAAATTGCTCGGAATACCGACCAGAACACATCATTCGTACGCCACGGATGTTAGTAGGATAGTCATAGCGGCTAATCCCTGCAAGGTCGGCACCAGCATAGCTGCACCAGTTACAAAGCATTCCTAGGATTTTGTCTTCTGGATTATCTTCGAGGAGAGCTATGATTTGATCCATTATCTGCTCATCAGTGAAGTTGTGTTGGGTAATTGCGTTCGCCGGGCATTCGGCAACACATGTTCCGCAACCGTGGCACTTGGCAGGCGTAACATAAGCTGCTTTTCCAGGCTCAACGGTTATGGCACCGTAGGCGCAGCGTTTCACGCAGATGCCGCATTTCACGGTTGTATTGCGGCAAAGATCAGGATTGACCTCAGCGACAATTGGTTCTATTTCCCATTCATCTTGAGTGATGATCCTAAGTGCCCGTGAAGATGCTGCACTACCCTGAGCAACACTAGCAGGGATGTCCTTTGGACCCTGTGCGGAGCCACAGAAGAAGACACCCTCAGTAGCTGCATCCACTGGTTTGAGTTTTGGATGTGCTTCCATGAAGAAGCCAGAGGGACCTACTGGAACATTCAAGACCCTAGCCAGTTCCTGGGTTCCTTTGCTGGGTACAGCAGCGGTGCTTAGTATCACTAAATCATATTCGCGTCTTGTGGGGCGACCTGTTGAAATATCTTCAGCGTGAACGATGAGATTCTTAGTGGTGGGGTCTTCACTGATTTCTGCCGGTCGACCCTGTTGGAATCGGATGCTTGCTTGACGTGCTCGCCTGTAAAATTCTTCATAATCCTTGAATGTTGTTCGGATGTCCATGTAGTAGATGGTTATCTCCGCGTCGGGGTATTTCTCTCGGAGGAGAAGGGCGTTCTTAATGGTATACATGCAGCAGAAACCAGAACACCATATATGGGAACGTTCGTCTCGGGACCCCACACATTGTATGAAGGCAATCCGGTGAGGTTTGTGCATGTCCGAAGGACGAATTACTTTGCCTTCAGTGGGTCCTGCAGCGTTGATGAGTCGCTCAAGCTCCATTGCAGTAATCACGTTGGGATAAACGCTGTAACCGTACTCGGTAATAGGAGTTGGATCGTATGGTTCATATCCTGTCGCGACCACTATTGCTCCAACTTCGAGGGAGTGGACCTTCTCTGAATCCTCAGGGATTATAGCATCAGCTCCTGCTACCTTGCAGGCTTCATCACACATCAGGCATGAAGTTGAGGAGCCAGATTTCAATCCGAGGCAGTGGTCAATGTCAATAAGATAGGAGGACGGAACAGCTTGAGGATAAGGTATCCATATGGCCGGGCGCCACCCTAGGTTGGCGTCAAAGTTGTTGGGAACAGTAACAGGGCAAACTTTTGTGCATTCACCACAAGAGTTGCATTTGTCAGGGTCAACGAAGCGGGGACGTTCTGTAACCTGAACTGTGAAGTTTCCAACAAATCCCTCAACCTTTGTGACCTCAGCGTATGTTATTAGTTCGATGTTGGGGTGTCGAGAAACTTCAGCCATCTTGGGACCTAGGATACAGATGCTGCAGTCCAGTGTGGGGAATGTCTTGTCGAGAAGAGCCATGATTCCTCCAACAGTTGGTGAGCGTTCCACAAGGTAAACCTTGTAACCGGCATCGGCGATATCAAGGGCTGCGTGGATTCCGGAAACACCACCACCAATGACTAATGCTTTTTGTGTGACCCCAACTTTGAGGACTTCGAGGGGTTTTAGGTGATGGGCTTTGGCGACAGCGGCTGCAATCTGGTCGGCTGCGCGTTCCTGACAGCCCTCAGGGTCACTTGAATGACACCAGCTTCCCTGATCACGAATGTTAGCCATTTCAAAAAAGAACTGATTTAGACCCCCGTCCTGAGTTGTTCGCCGGAAAGTAGGTTCATGCATGCGGGGAGTACAGGCAGCGACAACGACCCTATCTAGATCGTGTTCTTCAATAGCAGCTTTGATTTCTTCTTGACCAGGATCTGCACAAGTAAATTTGTTGACCATTGTGCATACGACGCCGTCAAGTTTAGACGCTTTTTCAGCCAGTGCGCGGCAATCGACGACTCCTGCGATATTTCGTCCACACTCGCATACAAAAACACCGATACGGGCTTTTCTAGTTTTAGAAGGAGGGGTCTCTGGGATTTGTATCACCTACGCGGGTTCCCATCGTTTGTTAAGGAGTAAGGGAGAAGCTATACGTTTTTGGCTTTAAAGTCTTGGCAAATTTCATCTTTATTGTAGGGCGTCTTAAAGAACTCGCACAAGGGTATCTAGCCAGGATAACGTTCAGCCAGAAGACGTGCAATCTCATCAAATATATCGTTCACGCCGCTTCCGTCTTTCGCTGAAGCTTCGATGTATGGAGCTTCATGTTTCTCTGCGAAGGCTTGTCCCTGCTTGGGAGTCGTGGGTGGCTGGGGAAGATCTGAATCTTCTCGGCGGTCAGTCTTATTCCCGACAATCACCATGACAACATCGCTCTCGATTTCTTCGAGCCTACTAATCCAGTTTGTTAATCGCTCCATTGTATAAGGACGGGTGACATCAAATACTGCGATGGCGGCACGAGCGCCCCGGAAATATGCATGAGTGATGTCGCGAAAACGCATCTGACCTCCAATATCCCAAATTTGGAGTACTGCCTCCCAGCCATTGCGTGAGACGTGCTTGACCGCAAAGTCTACTCCGACGGTGAGTTTGGTCCCAGCTTCAAACCATCCTGTTGTGTGACGTTTGAGTAGGCTAGTTTTTCCGACACCACCCTCGCCGATGAAAAGAACTTTGAATACGGTTCTCATTCTTACACTAGTCCTCTGCGGTTCATTGGCTGTTATAATATTTTAATTGACCTGGCGTTTAATCCTTGTCAAGGAGCTGAATATCCATGGGAAAGACGATGATTCAGCCTATTAGTGGCGGACTATCTTCGGGATCAGGGTAGCGTTCTGATAGAAGACGAGTGATTTCCGCGAAGATTTTTGAGACGCCTCTTCCATCCTTCGCTGAGGTTTCAATGAAGGGTGCACCATATTTATCGGCGAACCGTTGTCCTTCGGCTTTGCTGATGAATGGGTGAGCGGATGGGAGAACTCCTCGGAGGTCACTTTTGTTGCCGACAATCACCAAGGGTATTTCCCCCTCAGCTTCGAAGAGGCGATTAATCCAGTCTTCTAACGCGTCCATTGTAGTCAACATGGTGATGTCAAATACTGCGATGGCTGCGCGACCACCTGCGAAATAGTAGCTAACAAGTTCACGGAAGTGCATCTGCCCTGCAAGGTCCCAAATCTGGAGAGTTGCATTCCAACCATCACAGCCTACTTCGCAGGAGGCAAAGTCCACACCAACCGTCTGCTTCATATCCTCGGTGAATGTGCCATCGACATATCTTTTTAGGAGGCTAGTTTTACCAACTCCTCCTTCACCGAGAAAGAGTATCTTAAAGAACATCACCTAGTTACTCACTCCTGGTCTTTCATTATAGGAGTCACGACTACAATATTGCTCTTGGTCTTCTGTGGATTCTTATTGTAGCTGAATCTCTAGAAACAAGGATTCAATATTGCATATGAAGTTTGCGTATTGGGACTAATACCCTAACTTCCTCTGGGTTTCTCATAATGAGAGTCGCTTAATTTTTCCTTCAGTGTCGATAGACTCGATGATGAGAGGAGAACCTTTCCCAGTTATACCTTCAAGCTTTAGGAATCCCTGCATAACAGCAAGAAAGTCCATAGGGTTAACACAAGCTTCTGGAGGAAGGACCCCCTTCTCTTGGATCTTCCCTCTGTGCATTAGTGCTGCTCCTATTGCGGCAGGTATTCCTGTGCCCTCACCCATTGATTG
>JAEOTB010000053.1 GCA_016840065.1 Candidatus Hermodarchaeota archaeon
TCCTGTTCAGAAGATTCTGTCCTACTGCAATGGCAGGTCCCAACCCAGTTATTGACTCAACATGTGCTGGGGCTAGCCTATGGGTTGCTGACCGATAGGCCGACCTTCCGATAAGATAGATGTCGAGAAATCGACGGCGTGCTTCATGGTAAAGTGTATCAAATACAAGAGAGGTTTTCCCGCTCCCCGAAACACCGGTTACGACAGTCAGGCCATCGCCGATTCGTACATCCACATTCTTGAGATTGTGGACAGCAGCACCCTTTACTTGTATTTCCATTGAAGCTCGCCCATTAGGTATCAGCTCCCACTTTGAGCTTTAATGATTGCTCAAATCTATCTCAAGTTGTATATGAGCAAATAGAGGCAGCAGTATAACTGAAAGTTTTCCAAGTAGTAACTTGTATTATTAGATAGAAAATAACTCATCACCAAGAATTTTAATGATTGGACAGAAGGAACCACACATGACGGTAAAGGATTCGTTACACCTTTCGTTCACTTGGGAACAGGAGAAATTTCAGACCGAGTTTTACGATGGAAAAATCAGTGTCTGTGGAAGTCTATCTAAAGCAGAAATTAGTAATGCCAGTTTACTAACTGAGAAACTAGTTGAGAAACTGAATATCTGTCATGTAAGCTCTGAAAAGACTATACGTGAAGTCTTGGATGCAATCGGTAAAACTTGGGCTAGTGGCTTCGGGTTCTCCGAAGAAACAGTTAACGAACTTGTTAAGAGCCTCGGTGAAAAATTCGTTTTAATCGAGCAACAGGGCTTCATCTCAAGGCGAAGAATGTCAGGGTTCGGATGGATCGGAATGCTTGATGCTAAGGTCCGCCTCGCTAACCTTAATCCAAACCAATTCGTTGTCTTGGGAGACAAGAAGTATTTACCCCTCTTCATCCGACGAGGAGCAGTATCGGCAGCGTCACAACTCGCACTTGATCCTTCATCACCGCTGTACCAAGGAGTTTCTCAAACCGAAATGAATCGACATATTGTCGGGGTATTGGAAACGCTCAAACCCATTATAACTAAAATAGGAAGAGGAGCTCAGCAAGCTGTCCAGCGGTTTAGTGCTGAAAGCCCAGTACAACACCCACTAATGACTCTCTTTATGCAAATCAAAGACTTGTATGAGAAAGAGGAATGGCTCTACACTAAGATGCAAGAGGACCAGAGGTTCGCAGCCTATCTTGCAGCATGGGTTTGTAGTGAAACTATTTTCACCAAGCTTGTAAGAACCGATGCTGCCCTTGCGTCATCTGGGAAGGATTGGAAGGACCTAGAGGCGGAAATCGAAGCAGGAAGACTAGGTCGGACAATGGGTGTTGTTGAAGACGGAAAGCTGAAGGAAGGCGCCAAGACAGGGAGAATGCTATTGGACGAGTTTAGAGAGGCAATCAGCTCCGAAACCACACCTCTTGCTCAGCTCACAAAAGCTTTGACCTTTAAACCAGCCAAGGTGGTTCTACCAAAGGTAAAACGACCCCGAAGACGGTGAATAGATCTATTCTTGTAAAGGATCAAGATACATCTTGGGCTCCGCCCGTAGCGTAATTTACTAATAACTTAAGATAGTTGAATACAACCTCTGCACTATAAAGGAGAATTCCATTTTGAAGAGAATAAAGTTAGGCAAAACTGGTCTTGAAGTGTCACGGGTTGGGATGGGAGGTATCCCCCTTCAGCGTCCTCCCTTCCAGAAAGCGGTCAAGGTTATCCAGCGAGCCCTTGATTTGGGTATCAACTTCATAGACACCTCTGTCGCCTATGGTGAAAGTGAGAAACGAATTGGTGCGGCAATCGCTGACCGTCGAGATGAAGTTGTGATTGCTACAAAAACCTCGTGGCGATCTAAGAAGTCTGCTATGGATTGGTTGAAAAAGAGTCTAGAGTCCTTAGGTGTCGATTATATTGACCTCTACCAGTTTCATAACGTCAGTACTGCTGATGCTTGGGAGCGGCTATTCAAACAGGGTGCGCTGAAAGCGGTCCAGAAAGCCAAGGAAGAGGGGACAATTGGTCATATCGGCTTATCAAGTCATTCTGTCGAGATTGCGCTAAAAGCCGTAGCTTCAGGTCATTTTGAAACCATTCAGTTTCCCTTCAACTACGTAGTAAACCACGCCGCGGACGAGCTAGTCCCCCTCGCAAAGGAGCACGACGTTGGGTTCATCGCTATGAAGGCTTTCGCAGGAGGGCAGTTATCGGATGCCTCACTATCAATCAAGTACCTTCTGCAGTTTGACTGTGTTTTGCCTGACCCAGGAATTGAAACAATTGCTGAGGTCGAAGAAATTGTGGGGATAGTGAATGGTTCTTGGAAGCTTTCCCAGCAGGAGCAACACAGAATAGAGGAAATCCGTGCAGAACTGAGCTCGCGTCTTTGTATGTGGTGCCACTCCTGCATGCCCTGCCCGCAGAAGGTGAATATCCCCTATCTTATGAATATTGCAAGTATGTTGAAGCTCTGGCCGCCAAAGGATATGCTGAAGCGCCAACATAAACAAGTTGAAAGTTGGAGTGGCTGTGACCGATGCGGAGAATGCGAGGAGAAGTGCCCCCACCATCTAAGAATCCTAGACACCATCGAAGAACAGGTAACGTTTTACCAAGAACTCAAAGCAAAGAGATGAATTAATCTTCGATCAACTTGATTGATTTTGGTGATGAGTAATGACACGAAAAGCCTTGCAGGACCAATGGCTAGAGTGGGGACGACAGTGCTTTGGCTGCGGACGCGAAAACGAACATGGCCTCCAAATCAAGAGCTATTGGGAGGGCGATGAAACCGTAGCCACTTGGCAGCCAAAGCCTTATCATGTCGCCTTCCCTGGAGCACTATGTGGAGGCGTAATTGCCACACTGATTGACTGTCACGCAACTAACACTGCTAACGCAGCTGCATACAGGGCAGAAGGGCGTGAAATCGGAACCGATCCCCCAATCGGATATGTCACAGGTTCTCTCTCAGTGAAGTTCCTCAAACCAACTCCTATTGACAAACCTGTAACGCTTAGGGCAAGAGTCAAGGAGATTAAAGGTCGAAAAATCATAGTATCCTGTTCTCTCTACTCTGGAGACACCAAATGTGCCACTGGTGAAATCACTGCAATCAAGGTCAGATGAAGCGTTAATGGTGTGAGGTTCTACAATGATTCTTGAGGGATACAACCAATTTGGTGCCACCGAACGGACAGCGGGAGCGCTCCGGAACATTCTCGACTACCATGGGATTGTTTCCCCTCATACGGGTGAGCCTTTCACTGAAGCCATGTTAATGGGGATTGGGGGCGGCTTGGGAGCAGAGTATGCTACTTGGGCTTTCAAGGGAATCGATTCGAAGACACCAGGTATACCAAGGTTGTACCTTCGGTTTCATCATGTGAAGAATTATGTTGAGAAGGAGGAAGAGACTGCCATCTACAAGATTGCGGCGCGAATCGGGGCACAGCTCAAATTGAAAAAGACCTCTAGCCGCACAAAAGGTTTCACAAATCTCGTTGAACACTTGCAGGAGGGTAATCCTGTAATTACTTCACTTTCTGTTTGGGAGAGTCTGAGGATTCAGCGTGAAGTCAAGGCGCGTTTTGAGAAAAACCCCAAACTCTTTGGTCCAGTTTTGTATGACGAGTTTGTTCCCTTCCTGCCATACTATAGTTTACCCTATGGCTGGTTTCACAGCCATCGAGCAATAGTGTACGGTGTAGACCAAGATGCGAATCAGGCCTATATTGCTGATTGGAGCAGTAAGCCTCTGACAATATCTCTTGGAGAGCTGGCAGAAGCTCGCGGTGTGGTGAATCGAATCAAGAATACCACTATTGTTGTAGAGCCACCATCATCTAAACCGAAACTGGATAAAGCGGTTCGGGCTGGTATCAGGGATTGCTATCAGGGATTGCTCAAGGGGTATATGGCAGCAGTCCGGGTGGATGCCTGGAATATGATGGCAGACCGAATGGTGAGCTCCAAAGCCAAGCAAAGCTGGTCTCGCCTGTTCACAAAGCCTGTCCTCCTCTTTGACGCCCTCACCAGACTACATGCTCAAATCGATTTTCTGAATAGCGATGGTGGAGCTCTTCGTTCCTCTTACAGTGATTTCCTTCTAGAAGCAAGCGACATCTTACAAAAACCGAAACTAAGAGATATTGCTGTTATGTTTGCTGATGTGGGTGTTCTCTGGGATGACCTTGAAAGCTTGGCACTTCCAGACGATATTCCATTACTACGAGATGCGCGATTTGCTGCTGTTGAATGGAACAATATCTTCGAGGTTAAAGGCCAAGCTGCTCAAAGAGAACTTGATGTTAGGGTTGAGAAGATTAAGGCAATCCGAGGTAAGGTAGCTCAAGCCTTCCCACTCAAGGGTAAGGAACTCTTTGATTTTTTGATAGAACTTGGTTCAAATCTGCACGAGGTCTACCAGCACGAAAAAGCTGCGCTGGTGGCTCTTAAGAAAGCGGTCCCCTGAGCCCTGTTCATTCCATGAGCTGTTTCTTCAGTGCATTCGGACTAGCTTTCTCAATTACTAGCTTGTCAAGATTGTGGAAAACCTTGAACCTGCTTATCTCCTCCCTTATTGCGCCCATAGCCTCTCTTGACTTATGATGTGGGGTATTGATTTCTGCGTTGCGGAGGATAAGGGTCTGGTTGGCTCGATCCGCCTTTGGGTCGATGCGTCCAATGAGTTGATCCTTCCAGAGGATTGGCATCCCGTAGTAGCCGAATTCACGTTTCTCCTTGGGAAGGTAGGCTTCAAGGCTGAAGACAAAGTCGAAGTTCTGTTTTACCCGTTTTCGGTCCCACACCACATTATCAAAGGGTGTGAGGAATCGGGCAAGGGATGGTGGAGCTTCTTGTTCTTTGTGTTCTTCAATGAAAGGCAAAGCATTGGCTAGACAGTAGTAGTCCTCTGATTCTTCCACGACATTCACTTTGACTAGTGAATCTTCCTTGACGAGTTGTTGTATTTTCTCGTCAAGTTGTTGTTTTTTATTTCGTTCCAAATCGAACATGTAGCTACGGAGGTTAAGGTAGTCAGCGATATGATTACGAGTGCCGACAACAAGGCAGCCAAGGGCGCGTTCTAGGAAGAACTGCCAGACCTTCTCAGGGTCGACGGTTTGGTTCAAGATTTTACTGGGGATGACTCGTTCGGTGAGGTCATAGCGACGTTGGAAACCCACTCGTTCTGCTACGGCGATTTTTCCGCAACTCCATAGAAGTTCGAGGGCAATCTTGGCAGGTTTCCATCCCCACCAACCACTTGCTCTTTTGGGTCCTGTGTCCTTGAAGTCTCTGCTACCTAATGGACCCTCTTCTTGGATACGTTCAAAGACTGCGGTCATTGTGTCCTTGTATTTCTCATACCGAGCCCTGTACCATGAATGAGCCCGAAGTTGGAACTCCTCTATGTAAGGGCGATAGTAAGGATAGTCTTCGATGGGAAGGAAGCAGGCAGCGTGAGCCCAACCCTCGAAGAGCTGGCGTTCCCGAAGAGCCTTCCACAGATTTTCTGGTGCATAGTTTTGGATGCGGTGGCGAAGAGTGAGTTGGTGGCTGCGGGCAACAACCGAAATGGTGTCGATTTGGACTGCTGCAATGTTCCTAAGAACTTCATGAACCGTTCGCCATTGGGGTTGGTACCGTATTCCCTGTTGGGCGAGAAAGGCGGCGCAGATATTGGCTTTGGTGAGTTCCATGAATGAGCTTTTGTCAGCTAGTTTGTTATAACTTCTGTGGGCGGTCCATCCAGAATTTCTTTGGATCGGTGAAGATATCTACGACTGCAGGCTTCCCCGAGTCGAGGGCTTCTTGGATGCTGGATTCCAACTCGTCTGGGTGGCGTACCGTATATCCGAGTCCTCCGCAAGAAACCGCGAAATCTGCAAAGCTCGGATTTAGAAGACTTGTACTATCGGGAGGATAGCCCTCTTGCTTCTGTTCATGTGTAATCAAGGAGTATTCGCTGTTGTTGTAGACCAATACTACCAGAGGTTTGTTGTATTTGACCGCTGTAGTGAAATCGCCCATGAGTTGAGCGAAGGCTCCATCGCCTGAGAGGGCAACGACTTTCCTCTGAGGCTCTGCAAAGGCAGCTGCTAATGCACCCGCGAAGCCAAAACCCATAGTAAACAGATAGCCGGAGAAGAGCAGCCGTTGACCAGCGCTCTGGAAGTACTTACCGAACCAAAAGGAGTTGTCTCCCACATCAATCGTTACAATAGCATCCTTGGGTAACACTTTCTGGAGTGCCTTCAAAACTCGTGCTGGATGAATTGGCACAGCGTCTGATGATGTTTGTTCCTCAATCTTCTTGAGGTACTGTGCCTTGACGGATTGGATTTTGTTGAGAGTTGGTGTGTTATCCCGTTTTCTGACACGCTTGGAGAGTTCTGGGAGGGTGTCTTGAACACTGCCCCACAACCCGAGAGTCACGGGGAAGTGTTTCCCAATCATCAAGGGATCAAGGTCAATTTGGAGTAGGGTTTTATTTTGGGGGATACCGGTTAGAATGGAACTGGAGCTGCCCAACACTATGAGCGTATCAGCAGCCTTAGCCAGCTCCCGCGCTGAACCCCAGCCAACATATCCCAGAACTCCCGCGGATTGGGGATGAAACTCTGAAACTAGTCCCTTTGCTTTGAATGTGGTGACGATGGGTGCCCCAATCTTTTCGGCAAAGGTGGTGAACTGGTCTTTAGCGTGCCTCGCACCCCACCCCACGATAATCATAGGACGCTTTGCCGCATCAATAATCTTGGCGGCTTGTTTGCAGAGACTACTGGGTGGACGAATTCGGGGTGCCGGCAGCCGACCGTCAAGGGATTTAGCCTGATGGTAGGTCTTCGCTTTCTGCAAATCGACTGGAATTCCTAGATGAGAAACTCCCCTGTGGACAAGGGCGTTCTTGATGGCTAACAACGTGATTTCCGCAGTTTCTCCGGAAGTAGAGATGACCTTGTTATAGAGTGACACTGACGCAAAGAGAGAGTGCTGATCGATTTCCTGCAGCATGTCCCGTCCAATGAATCTCTGCTCCACTTGTCCAGTAATAGCTAGCACTGGGGCACGATCCATTTTCGCATCATACAATCCGGTCATCAGGTTCGTTGCCCCAGGACCTGCAATGGTCAGGCATACGCCCAACTTATCCGTTAGCTTTGCATAAGCCGAGGCCATGAGCGCGGCGGTTTCCTCATGCCGTACAGTGATAAACTCGATCTCAGGATTCGTTCGCAATGCTTCGACGATACCGAGACAGGTGTGCCCTGGAATTCCGAATACATACTTCACACCTGCTTTAACTAGTGTATCTACAAGCACCTCAGATGACGTCTTCTGCAAGGATAATACCTCGATGTATACTAACCTGAATGTACCTTATACTGTTTTTGTCCTTGTCAGGCTATGCGAGGTAGCGGCATCACCGTTGAATCTTCATTTATTTACTGACTAGGAGGATGCAAAGGCTGCGCTGAAACTGATATCCTTGCTGACGAGGAAGAAGAGTAGGTAGACGACACCGAAGAACCCATCGATACCCACGAAGACCATGAAGAGTAGAGGTACAACAGCCAGCACAAAGCAGTAGTAAATGGCGAGGAAGAGCGTGAGAAGATGGGCGATGATTTTGATAAATGGAATTATCTGCAACCCCTCGATATTCCGATATGCAGCGAAGAGGCCTACAGCAAAGGCTAGGAGGCAGGCCCCTACAATTTGAGCAATCATAGTAGGGACTGGATCGAGTATCACCATGAACATACCAGCTGCGAGAGTGGGGATAACGAGGAACACAAAACCTAGAATCAAGTCGTAGATACCGTTTAAGAGACAAAGAATTGCCAGGGTCTTTTTCATTTTTGAACACGTCCACATTCAGTATGTCTAGTAGTTCACCCCATATCACCTAAGGTGCCTATTAAATCAATGCCATCATGAAAAGTAACCGAGTGTGATGGTTTCTTGAAAGATGTATGTTAATTCTTGAACACGCGCATATCTGCCTTCACGAAATACTGGAACGCCCTCTTACCATATTTCTCATCGAGTTTCGCTGTATAGGATTGCAGCGCCCTAAGAGCCGAAAGACCACCTGCTTCCTGACTGAAGACTAGCTTCATCTGCCAGCCCTTCTTTCTGAGACCGCCCATTGGTGTCTTCCATTTCCTGTCTAGCTCAACAAGTTCACTATGTAATCCGAATTTTGGTAGATATTTGAA
>JAEOTB010000054.1 GCA_016840065.1 Candidatus Hermodarchaeota archaeon
ACAGGCGGTGACTCCCTAATCAATATAGTTGCAGGATATGAGGGAATCATCTGCGGCTTCAGTGCCATCTACTTGGCTATGGCTGAGGTCTTGAACGAGACCTACGGAAAGGACGTCATGCCCATCGGACGCGTCAACTAGGATATAGTTGTGAGAAATGGACTGGGAGTTAATCCGGTCCTCCTCTCTCTTTTTTTGGAATCCGATTAGAAGGCTGCTTTGACCTTTTGTCCGAGTTTCTTTCCTAGTTCGAAGCAGCGTTTGAGGTCTTCTTCTGTTGGTCGCCACTTAACATCTAGGGGGTCGAGTACTTCGCCGAATTTCATTGCGGTGAGTTGTTTGGTTATGTCGCTTGTTGCGCCGCCTCCCCAGCCATACGAGCCAAAGGCTACACCAATCTTGTCTGTTGGGCGTAGGTGCTTGATGTATGGCATGAAGGCTTGGGTGGGATAGTATGGATCTACGTTGTAGGTCATTGCCCCTACTGCGATGGCTTTTGCTTCCATCGCTGCGCCTTGTATCCGGCTGTGGGGGTCTCGTTCGAGGTCGAAGATTTCGCAGGGAACGCCTGTGCTGGCTACGCCTTCTCGGATTGCGTGAGCCATCTTTCTTGTGGAACCCCACACAGTTGAGTAAACAACCAAGGCTTGTGGCTTCTCGGGGCTGCTAGACCAGCGTTTGTAGATTTCGACGATTTTCCCGAGGTCCTTGCGCCAGATGAGCCCGTGGGAGGGGGCGATAATCTTGATGGGTACGTCCTTTGTCTTTTCCAGTGCTTTGAGAACTGGGCGGGCGTTCCAGCGTACGATGTAGCTGTAGTAGGAACGGAGCGGCTCATACCATTCCTCAACCTGGTCAGCGAAGCGCTGGGAGGAAGCTATCTGCATCCCAAAGGCGTCATTACTGAAGAGGAGCTGTTCCTCTACGAGATAGCTTACCATGGTCTCTGGCCAATGAACCATCGGTACTGCTACAAACTGTAGCGTCCGCTTACCAAGGCTAAGTGTTCCTCCATCCTCTACAATCTTGTAGGGGAAATCTATACCAGGATAGTGAGCGCTGAGATATTCTGCACCCCGTTTAGAGGTTACAATCTTTGCTTTGGGCGCAACTTCAATCAAACGAGCATAAGAGGCAGAGTGGTCCGGCTCAACATGTTGACAAATAATATAGTCGATTTTTGCCGGATCTATAATGGTTCGAATTCTGTCCAACAATTCATCAGTGAAGTTTGGTGCTACCGTGTCGATGAGTGTAATCTTCTCGTCAATAATCAAATAAGCATTGTAGGTGCCGCCACGAGGTGTCCAGAGTCCGTGGAAGTCTCTGAGCATCCAGTCTATTGCACCAACCCAATATACACCTTTAACAAGTTCAACTTTTTCTGTGGGCATTCAGTGAACCCTCCATGAAACTTGGGGATTTACAGCACATAATTGAATGTTCTATATTTATTACTATTCATCTTACATACTGCAAAGATGTTTAGGAGTTTTTGTTTATGTCAAAGCAGCCTCTGATGATGGTGCCAGGCCCGGTGTGCTGTAGTTCGAGTGTGCTTCAGGCACTGGCAAATCAACCCTTGCATCCTATGGACCCACAATATGTTGAGGTGTTCCAGCGCGTGTTCAAGGGTATGCGCAAGGTCTTTGGTGCACCCAATGGACAGCCGGTGTTACTCAACGGGGGAGGGTTACTTGCCCTCGAGTCGGCCTGTGCTAGCCTGCTTGAACCCAATGACGAAGTGTTGGTTGTTGATAACGGGTTTTTCGGCAAGATGTTCACACAAATCATCAAATGTCATGTAAGACATGTAACAGTCCTTACTGCCCCTCTAGGTGAACGGGTCACAACAGAGAAGGTCGAAGAAAAACTAGGAAAGGGAAGGTTCCGGGTACTCGCCTTTAGCCACGTCGAAACCAGCAGCAGTGTCAAGGCACAAATCAAAGAGCTGGCAGCAACGGCACAAGCTCACGGAGCTTTAACAATAGTAGACGGCGTTTCTGCTGTCGGTGGTGAAACCGTAGAACAGGAGGCGTGGGGAGTGGACTTGTACTGTGCTAGCACCCAGAAAGCATTAGCTGCACCCCCAGGGCTTACCTTACTCATGTTGGGTCCCCAAGCCCTAGAGGCACTTGAGAACCGGAAAACACCAGTAAATGGCTTCTATCTTGATTTACGAAAATGGGTCGACTCGATGCGGTCTTATGAGGAAGGTGGTCCTCCAAGGCTGGTGTCCACCCCATCAACGAATCTCGTGATGGCACTGGCTACTGCTCTAAACGATATCACAACAGAAGGAATATCAAATAGGGTTCAGCGTCACCGGAAAATCGCTGAAGCAATGCGTAGTGGTCTTGTGGCTCACGGTCTTGCTCTTGTGCCAAAGCATTCTAGCTTCTTCGCAAACACCGTGACTGCGGCATACGCGCCTGAAAGAACGCAAGCTACTCACCTTGTCAAGCAGATAGCTCAGCAGGGTGTGTTGATTGCTCCGGGAATCGGGGAATACAGGAATCAACTCGTAAGAATTGGTCACATGGGCGGCGTGACGATGGAGGATGTGAAGACCACCCTCAGCGCAGTTGGTCAAGCCATCAATCGCTAGTCATTCTATCCTCCGAATGCTGCTCGGAGCGATTGGTAGACTGCATCTCTTTCTTCCTTTGACATGGCCTTGAGCCGTTCAATGAGATCCGCTTTCTCTTCTTCTTGGAGTCCGGGGATTTTGTCAAGTTCCTGACGAATTGCCACTTCCAGGCTTGGCACCTCAGGCTCAGGGGGCTCTATCGGTGGTTCTAGGGGTTCCACTTCTTCGATATCTATTGGCTCGGGGGGTTCTAAGGGCACATCGGTGTCTGGTTCTGTAGTGGGTGTTGGTTCAGTAGGTACTGGTTCTGCTGGCTCTAGTGGTGTAACAGGTTCTGCGGGTTCTATTGGTGTTTCGACTTCAGGTTCTAGTGGTGTGATCGGCTCAGAGGGCTCAACCGGCACGGATGGTTCAACAGGCTCTGGTATAGGCTCTGGCTCATCAGGTTCAACGAATTCTGTAGATTCAGTTACTTCCGGCTCTGTTTCAGGTTCATCCTCAGGCTCAGGTTGCTCCTCCACAACTTCAGGCTCAGGTTCAGGCTCTTCATCCTCAATTGGTGGAGGTGGCTCGTCTGGTATCGACGGTTCCTCGATTGGCTCAGTTGGTTCAACTGGCTCAGGTTGCTGTTCAGGTTCTGATGGAGTATCTGTGCGGCGTGTGAGGGGATCCATCCTACGCTCGCTCATCTGGCGGCGCAAATCGTCGAGGAACCATACCCTGTCTGTCCGGGGTATCTTCATCATTTGTCTTGCCAGTTCAGATCTTTCAGCTGGGCTAAGACCAGAAATCGCTTCAAGTTGGACCAGGATGTCTTCTTCAGAGTCACTTACTTCCTCGATGGTTGTTGTGACTGGAACAATGGCGGGTTGTACGGGGATGTCTATCTGGTCGAAGGCTTGGCGAACGCTCTTGCTCATGATTGCGTCGCGTGTACGGATTCTGTCACGGTCCTTACTGCTAAGCTCAAAGGAGCCTTCTCGGCCAACCTTCCGGGCAAGCCTTCGTAGGCGGCGAACTTCAGGTGGAACTGAGAGCATCCTCGTCCAGAGTAGCCAGAATAGGACGATGATTATGAGGATGACAGCGAGAGCGATTCCGCCGTTTATCATCATGTTCATTAGTGGATTGTGTTCGAAGAAGAAGCCCACTTGGAGTTCAGAAGAGCTATAATCTTGCTTCACTGCTGTGAATGTCACCATACCCTGACTTGGTGCAGGTCCAAAGACGGATACGATATAGTAGCCTGGACGTCCCGTGTCTTCTACAACTGAAACAGATGTGGAAGACAGACTACCAGAGAAGCTTATTTCTATGGTTGCGTTTGTGACGCCGCAGATGTGGTAAGTATCGTTTAGGTAAAATTCGAAACTATAACTCTGACCGACGTAGAACATGTTGTCCGCTGGAAACAGTCCTAACGACTCGGCTGTCCAGTCTAGTAACACTGGAATGGGTGTAACTGAGAGGCTGCGTGAAAACTCTGCCTGCTGATGGTAGTCAAGGTCGAAGGTGAATTGGATTTCTGCGTCTTCATAGAAAGTCAATGGGAATTCAACGCGCCAGTATCCTGTCAAGCTGTCGAAGGAGAAGTCTTCATGAGCGGTGGAATACTGTGAGGCTCCAAGAGCACCCATAACATCGGTGAGTGTAACATTCGAGTAATCGGCGAACCAGACCACGACGACAAGAGTGTCATGGATTGGAGCGTCCCAGCTGCTAAGAGTATAATCGATACTCACATTGTATAGGACTCCATCAATCTCTCGAAGTGTGTAGGCACCGATTATTTCATACTGGGTTTCACGAGGAGTAACAGTCAAGGATATGATTTCCTCATCATAGGCGTACCTTTGTTGGGTTTCATGAGTGATTACGAGCTGGTAGGTCTTGGGGATGTCGGAGGTCACAAGCACTGTCGTGTAGTACCCAAGTGTTCCATTGGAGGTGAGGGAGCCTGAATGGGTTCCCCAAGTAAAGGCTAGCGTGCTACCGTCAATGCCTAGAGATGTTTGAGAGTCTCCCAGGAATACGGTTAACTCGACTGAATCACCATACTGGCTGGTAATGGTCGATGATTCTACGGTAATTTCACAAGGTTTGTAATCAAGGGTAATTACAAAGAGGGTTGTCTGAAGCTCATAGTTGGTCGCATAGGCATAGATTAGAATCTGGTAGGGTCGGGCAGCCCACTCGGATTCAGAGGTGTTTAACCAGCACTCATAGTAGCCACTAGTAGCGTTTAGTAACAGAGTTTCTATTGGAAGTGATCCGTTGTATGCAGTTAGGGTAGCACCAGTAATTGTGCTTCCTCCTGAAACATTGTAGATCACCCGTAGCTGAATCATGGTGTCAAGGTAGGTGGTTATTGTTGATGTATCACCAGCTGGTATGTCGATTACTGTGCTAACAGGATGAATTGTGAGGGTGTAGGTGAGAAGTGGTGTGGTGTAGTTGCTACCCATCGTCACCTGGACCGCGATTACGTAGGTCTGTGCATTCACATCGCTTGTGTTCAGTAAGACATAGTAGAAGCCGCCACTCAGCTCAACAAGCCAATCTGATGGTAGGCTCGCCCAGGTGAAGTTCACCTGCCCACTAGTTATCGGGAGACCTGTGTGATTACTTGAAAGGTAGACTGTGATATTGAATTGGTCAAGGTAGTAGCATTCTGAGGTAAGACCTGATGGATCGACACGGTCAATTTGGAGTATGTGGGGCCTTATCTGTAGGTCGATTCGGCGCTCTTGGCTAAGATAGTTAGACTTGTTAGCCATCAATGTGATGCTCCATTCCATCGCGGAGAGAAGAGAGGTGTCAATGGTGATGTTCCAGCTACCGTCGAGGTTCAGAGTTGCAGTGAAGGAGAGGGCTGGATCCAAGGACCAGAGACCTGAATCAGTCTGGTTGACCCCAGTATAGAGGTCATAGTACCAGGCAGTGATGTTCAGCTTCATGCCATAGTAGACGATTTCATGTTGTACCCAGTCGAGTAAGGTAGTAACTTCTGTGATGCGAGCTGAAACCTGGTGAGTGGCTGAAGAGTAGTAAGGTGGTACTGGCGGCGAGGAAGGCCAGGTCATATTGATTTGGAATACATAGGTGCCTACATCCAGATCCATGTAGCCGTGAATGGTGACCACATAGACTCCGCTCAGGTGAGAGGAGTTGTCCAGTGACCAGAAGGTGGAATTGAACCCCGGTATATCAGCACAGCCTATCTCGAAACCGACCAAGAGGGAGGAGTTGTCAATGGGGTTGCCCCCGTCAGTCTCAAAGTGAAGTGTGATATTGATGTCAGACTGGTAAGAAACCGCACTTGGTGCATCAGAATAGAGAACCGTCGCTGTCCCTGTGACGCGGCAGGAGAAGACACTGGTTGCGTTTGCATAGAATGGAGCGTTTCCACCGACCCACGATACGTTGACCTGGAAGTCGAGGAATTCATAGATAGCTCCAAGCTGACTTGCATTAATGCGAATCTGGAACTCGTAAGTAGGATTAGTGGTTGCGTTCTCCACTACATATTCGGTCAGTAGTTCTGCACCAGTTGTGGCATTGCATACAATTATGCTGACATAGCCGCCCCTGGTGATGTTATCGTTGTTCCAACCACTAATCGAATCCCTGTAGTTAAGGTACACCACGATGTCATCGGCATATCCTGTATCAGTTGGGTAGGTTTGGACAACCGTGGTGGGGCGCTCCTCTGAAATCAAGTAGGCTTCAACCCACTGCTCCTCGTAATTGGGAGTAGCGGCATCCCACTCAGCGGAGATGTTGACCCACCACCTACCAGGGTAGGGTGTGAGGCTAGAGTTGAGAGTGATTTCATAGACGCCGTTGCCCAGATGGTTCACCGAGTAGTTACTGGGTGTCAGCGTCCAGCCAAGGCTGCCGTTCGTTGTGACATATATGTGGTCCACGTTTGGAATACCATCCAGGTTCTGGGTGCTATCATCATCAAGAACCTTGTATATGACCTGGAAGACAAAGTTCTCCTCAAAGGCCACTTCATCAACTGGGGGACGCTCTAGCTCTGTGTAGACTGTTCGTACATGGAAAGTAATCTCAGAAATTGAGGCATTATCGTACTGGCTGCTGGGAGCGATGGCATCAACCTGAATCTTGTAGCTGCCGATGTCCAGAGATGCATTGATAGTTATGAGATAGTAGGTGCCATAATCCGCCACTGTATAGTTGACATCGAGGACAAGGACAAGACCATCGAGTCCAGTTACATTCAAGGTGGCACTAGGAATGAAGTCTCCGTTGAACTGGCTTTCACCATCCAACACAAGGTAGTAGAGAGTGATATTCACATCGTCACCATAAGGCGTGCTGGAAACCTGGTTGTAAATCATGGTGGTAATCAGCGGACGAACCGTCATCACCAGACCCACAATCTGGCCATCCTCATAGTAGGCATGGGGGCTTGCCATGCTAATGGTGAAGGAGTGTTCGCCAACACTGCTCAACATCGTGGTAGTGAAGGTGATGGTATAGTTACCGTCACCGTGATCGGTAACGAAGAAATCGGTTCCTAAGCTCCAGCCAGAAATCGATATTACTCCATTAGCGATGACTTGAGTGTCATTCGCGCTCACCGAATCATCAACTTGGTACTGCACCACCAAGGTACCGTTCTCACCCCAAGGCACCGAGGAGGGTGGCGTGTAGAGGAAGGATATCGCGAGGGTGCGTATTGTAACCTTGGTATTCACAACTCCGTCATTATACTCCAGGGTCGTTTCGATTGTAATCTGTACTGAGTGCTGTCCAAGGGACCAGGAGGAAGACTGGAGATAAACCAGGTACTCGCCCTCAGATACATTGTACACGTAGGTGCCCCAGTGAGTCGTGTTATAGATTACACTGCTATAGCCTGAGCAGCTGATGGTAAGCTGGACGACAGAACCGTTAAGGGCTTCACCCGTATCACTGTCGTTCACCCGGAGTGTAAACCAGGTATTGTTCTGATACGGAATGGAAGAAATCGGGTCAATGATACCAACAATACTATGCTTACGGATGGTGACCGTAACCAAGCCCCAGCCAATATCAAAGAGGGTTAGATCATTGGGGAAGACAGTAACATTCAAGGTATGCACAGTTAGCGTCCAGCCCTCCGCAGAGAGAAGGAAGGAAACCGAATAGTTAATCGCTGGCAGATTGGGATAGGAGGCTTCACTACCCGTAGTGTTGATGTAGTTAAGGTAGAGCGAAGCATTGATGACACCACCAACATCAGCGTCCTCCCACGAAACAGTAATGTTCACAGTCCCATCAGCTGGAACTGGGCTAGGAGGCGTGACTACCACGTTCACACGGTGCCCACGGATGACAACCGTCACACTACCACTAGCATCGCTGTAGTTGCGCGGGCCAGTGGTCGCATAAACACTAATGCTAAGGCTGTAGCCAGCATTCACCGACCAACCATCAGTATCCAAAGAGAAGGAGAAGACCCCAGTAAAGACCTGATCGCCGCCAACTGGACACCCAGAGACAGTCACGTTAACCAAGTTGCTCGCGTCTAGGATACTGCCAGTGTCAAGGTCCAGCCACAAAAGCACTATTGACGTATTCTGACCCCACGGAGTAGGTTCAGGAGTCTGAATAGAAACCGACGTATAATGCAGACGAATCACAACAGTAACCGTCGAGCTGCTATTCTGATAGAAACCCAAGCTAGCATTCGCAACCACCATGATGGTCAAGCTGTAGGAGCCCACCGACCACGAATCAGTGTCAAGCGTGAAACTCAGACTAGCAAAGGACTGATCACCGCCCACTGGACAGTTCGAGACAATCACCAAGGAAAGGTTGCCACTCGGCACATCTGAGCTACCCAAGTCCAGGTCCAACCAGTCAACGGACATGCTGGTATTGAAGTCAAAGGGAGTCTGCTCGGGCGGCGAAGCGACGGTTTGAGTCTGGTGAGCCCGGATGGTCACAGTCACCGAGCCCGTTCCCGTATCATAGGAGGAGTTCCCATAGACCGTTACTGTCAAATCAAACGAGCCGACACTCCAATTAGCGGTCTCCAAGGAGAAGCTCAAGCTACCCGTGAACACTTGGTTCCCCCCTGTCGGACAGTCAGAGATAGTAATGTTAACCAAAGCCGAGACTGGGATGGCTTCACCAGTGTCGATGTCAATCCAGTACACCACTAAGCTGGTATTTACACCCCAAGCAGTCTGGGATGGAGGATCAAGAGTGACACTGACATAGTGTACCCGGATAGTGATGGTAACTGTATAGCTGTCGATGTCATAGAGTTGTGGTGACATGTCTGGGAAGACCGTGACAACAACCTGGTACGCCCCAACGCTCCAAGCCTCAGTATCCAGGGTGAAGCTGAGGACGCCAGCAAAGGTCTGATTACCCCCAACAGGACAGTTCGAGACGGTCACGTTATCAACATTGAGGGCAGCGATAGTAGTGCCTGTATCAAGGTCGTTCCAGGTAACTGTTATCGATGTGTTCTGACCTCGACCTGTCGCTGGAGGAGTGGCTGCTACTACCTCAACGCGGTGGACGCGAATCACCACAGTGACACTACCGCTGGCATCGGTGTAGTTCCGAGGGCCAGTCAGAGCATACACATCCACGGTCAGAGTGTAGCCAGCACTAATGGACCAAGAATCAGTATCAAGAACTGGAGACAAGGTGCCAGAGAATGACTGATCGCCCCCAACAGGACAACCAGAG
The DNA here is from genome assembly GCA_016840065.1 of Candidatus Hermodarchaeota archaeon. Taxonomy (GTDB): domain Archaea; phylum Asgardarchaeota; class Hermodarchaeia; order Hermodarchaeales; family Hermodarchaeaceae; genus YT-063. The sequence goes on from JAEOTB010000054.1 coordinate 9,305, forward strand.
ATCGTCACATTGTCAAGGCTAGAGGTACCAAGAATCGCACCAGTATCCAAGTCCATCCAGGTAATTACTAGTGTAGTGTTAAAGCCCCACGGAGTCGAATCAGGGGTCTGAACAACAATCGCAGTGTAATGTACCCGAATCACAACAGTGACTGTAGAGCTGCTGTTCTGGTAAAAGCCCAAGGTACCGTTGGCATAGATGGTCACTGTTAGCAGGTATGTTCCCACGGTCCAATTATCCGTGATTAAAGTGAAGCTTAGACTGTTGAAGGACTGGTCGCCACCAGTTGGGCAACTCGACACTACGACCAAGGATAGGTTACCGCTGGGCACATCACTGCTACCCGAATCCAGATCCGTCCACTGAATAGAAAGGCTGGTATTAAAGTCGAAGGGAGTCTGCTCAGGTGGCGAGGTAATGGTTTGGGTCTGGTGGGCCCGGATAGTCACTGTGACAGAACCCGAACCAGTGTCATAGGAGGAGTTCCCGTAGACAGTAACTGTAAGGCCAAAGGAGCCCACACTCCAGTTCTGTGTAAAGAGTGCAAAGCTCAAGCTACCAGTAAAGGTCTGGTTACCGCCCGTTGGGCAACCAGAGATAGTAATATTATCAAGGGCCGAGACAGGGATAGCCTCACCAGTGTCCACATCAACCCAGTAAACAACGAGACTCGTGTTTGAGCCCCATGGTGTCTGGGCTGGAGGATCAAGGGTGACGCTCGTATAATGAACTCGTATTGTGACTGTTACTGTGTAGCTGTCAATGTCATAAAGCTGGGGTGACATGTCAGGGAAGACTGTCACAACGACTTGGTAGTCTCCCACACTCCATGCTTCGGTATCCAGGGTGAAGCTAAGGACACCAGCGAAAGTCTGATTACCCCCGACCGGGCAATTCGAAACCGTCGCATTATCCACATTAACACTTGCGATAGTGGTGCCTGTGTCTAAGTCATTCCAGGTCACAGTGATGGAGGTGTTTTGGCCCCGACCTGTAGGTGAGGGTGTAGCAACGATTACCTCAGTCCGGTGGATTCGTATTACCACAGTAAGACTACCGCTTGAATCATCATAGTATCGAGGACCAGTAGTGGCATAGGCCGTCACGGTTAAGCTGTAGCCTACGCTGATAGACCAGGAGTCAGTATCTAAGGTCGGTGTGAAGGACCCGGTGAAGGTCTGATCGCCGCCTACAGGGCAACCTGAAACAGTGATGTTCTGAAGATTACTGGTGTCCAAGATGGTGCTGGTGTCGAGGTCAATCCACTGAATGCTAAGCGATGTATTGAAGCCCCATGGAGTCGGGTTAGGTGTCTGAACGACAACCGCAGTAAAGTGAATCCTGATAATCACAGTGACTGTACTGCTACTATTCAGGTAGAATCCAAGACTGGCACTGGCATTAACCGAAACCGTCAGAACATATGTACCAGTTACCCAGCTATCCGTGTCCAAATCGAAGCTGAGACTGGAGAATGATTGATCACCACCAACAGGACAACCTGAGACAACAACAGAGCTCAGGTTCCCACCAGGAACATCAGAGCTACCCAGGTCCAAATCCAACCAGTCAACCGACATGCTAGTATTGAAGTCAAAGGGAGTCTGCTGCGGCGGTGAAACAACTGTCTGGGTTTGGTGGGCACGGATAGTCACTGTGACGGTGCCGCTGTCGTCACTGTATGAGGTGTTGCCATAGACCCAGACTGTGAGGGAGTATCCGCCGACACCCCAATCCTCCGTGTCAAGCTCGAAGCTCAGACTACTAGTAAATACCTGGTCGCCGCCCACTGGGCATCCGGTGACGGTGATGTTGTCCAGGGCGTCAACCGGGATAGAGGTGCTTGTGTCGGTGTCTACCCAATTGACCTCCAAGCTAGTATTGGTGCCCCACGGGCTCTGGTCTGGAGGATTAACTGTTGCGCTCACGTAATGATTACGGATAGTGATTGTAACCTGATAGGAGTCAACCTCGTACAACTGAGGTGACATGACAGGATAGATAGTCACCGTGACGAGATGGCTACCCACACCCCAATCATCAGTGACCAGGATGAAGGAGAGGCTACCAGTGAAGGACTGATTACCACCCACTGGGCAATCCGACACGGTAACATTGTCCAAGTTGACGACATTGATTGTGGTGCCCGTGTCAAGATCATTCCAGGTCAACGTGACAGAGGTATTTAGACCCCAACCAGTCGGAGCAGGAGTAGAAACGATGACCTCAACCCGGTGAATCTCGATGACAACAGTCACGCTACCCGAAGCATCACTGTAATTTCTAGGACCAGTCGTCGCATAAGCAGTTACAGTCAAGGTGTAGCCAGCGCTAATGGACCAGCCATCAGTGTCCAAGACAGGAGTGAAGGTACCTGTAAAGGTTTGATCCCCGCCCACAGGACACCCAGAGACTGTTATGTTCGCTAGATTGCTAGTATCGAGAATTTGGCCTGTATCAAGATCTGTCCAGATAATAGTCAAAGAAGTGTTGAAGCCCCAAGGTGTAGGCTCGGGTGACTGGACCACAACCGCAGCATAATGAAGACGGATAGTGACGGTGACGCTTGCACTGCCATTCTGATAGAAGCCCAAGCTAGCATTTGCATAGATTGTCACTGTCAGCGTGTAGGACCCAACAGTCCAGCTATCCGTATCCAGAGTAAAGGACAACGAAGCAAAGGCCTGATCACCGCCCACCGGGCAACTGGATACCACAACAGATGAAAGGTTACCACTGGCGACATCGCTGCTACCAAGATCAAGATCCACCCACTGGACCGTGATGGAGGCATTGAAGTCGAAGGGAGTCTGTTCGGGAGGTGAGATTATACCCTGTGTCTGATGGGAGCGAATCGTCACTGTGACCAGACCACTACCATCTGCATAGGAGACATTACTATATACGTATACAGTCAGGACGTAGCCAGCAACACCCCAATCTTTGGTATCAAGGGTGAAGGAGTAACTCCCAGTGAAGACCTGATCGCCTCCAACAGGACAGCCTGTCACTGTGATGTTGTCAAGAGCATCAACTGAGATTGTAGTGCTGGTGTCAGTATCGGTGTAGGTGACGGTGAGACTGGTATTGGTTCCCCAGGCTGATTGTTGCGGCGGGTCAACAACCACACTTGAATAGTGGTTGCGAATCGTCACCGTTAAGGTGTAGCTGTCACCATTATATTGCTGCGGTGACATATCAGGATAGAGGGTCACAGTCACCTGGTGTGAACCGACACCCCAGTCATCTGTAACCAGAGTGAAGGTGAAGCTACCAGTGAAGGTTTGATCACCGCCCACCGGACAATCACTAACAGTGATGTTGTCCAAGTTGACGACCGCGATGGTAGAGATGGTGTCAAGGTCGTTCCATGTGAGGGTTATTGAGGTGTTGAGCCCCCATCCAGTGGGTTCTGGAGTGGTTACGATGATTTCTGTGCGATGAACCCGAATGACTACGGTAACAGTAGTTATGGGGTCGCTGTAGTTGCGCGGACCCGTGGTTGCATAGAGGTTCACCGTCAAGGTGTAGCCAGCGCTGATAGACCAGCCATCCGTATCTAATACAAAAGTGAAAGCTCCTGTGAAGACCTGGTCACCACCAATCGGACAATTTGTAATGGTGATGTTCTCAAGATTACTTGTATCAAGAATAGAGCCTGTATCGAGGTCCGTCCATACAAGGGTGAGGGATGTGTTTTCGCCCCAAGGTGTTTGTTCGGGTGATTGAGCAACGACTGCTGTATAATGAAGTCTTATTGTAACCGTGACGCTTGCGCTGCTGTTCTGGTAGAAGCCCAGACTTGTATTGGCATAGATGGTAACTGTCAGTGTATAAGATCCAGTGATCCAAGAATCTGTGTCGAGGGTGAAGCTCAAACTGGCGAAGGTTTGATCACCACCCAACGGACAGTTAGACACTACAACGGAGGATAGGTTCCCGCTGGCAACATCAGCGCTACCCAAGTCTAGATCGACCCATTGCACGGTGAGTGAGGTGTTGAAATCGAAGGGAGTCTGTTCAGGAGGAGACACTATAGTCTGGGTCTGGTGGGAGCGGATGGTTACTGTTACGAGGCCGCTACCATCAGCATAAGAGACATTGCTGTACACATACACGGTCAAGACGTGGCCTGCAACGCCCCAATCCTCAGTGTCGACTGTGAAAGTGAAGCTGCCTGTGAATACCTGATCGCCGCCTACAGGACACCCAGTTACCGTTATGTTGATTAGGGCGTCTACAGAGATTGTGGTGCTGGTGTCAGTATCGGTGTATGTAACCGAAAGGCTGGTGTTGGTTCCCCAGGCTGATTGTTGCGGCGGGTCAACAACCACACTTGAATAGTGGTTTCGGATTGTTACAGTCACAGTATAGCTATCCCAATCGTACAGTTGAGGTGACATATCGGGGTAAAGGGTGACATTCACCTGATGTGACCCAACACCCCAATCATCAGTGACCAGGGTGAAGGTGAAGCTACCCATGAAAGTCTGGTCGCCGCCCACTGGACAATTGGACACCGTGATGTTGTCCATATTTGCGATGGTGACGGTGGAGCCAGTGTCAAGGTCATTCCATACTAGGATTATTGAGGTGTTCAGCCCCCAACCAGTAGGTTCTGGCGTGGTGACGATGATTTCCGTGTTGTGAATACGAATAATCACCGTGACAGTGCTAGAAGCGTCGCTGTAGTTTTGAGGACCAGTGGTCGCAAAGAGATCCACCGTCAGGGAGTAGCCTGTACTAATTGACCAAGAATCAGTGTCCAGTACAAACGTGAAGGCCCCAGTGAAGACCTGGTCACCACCCAACGGGCAGTTGGAGATGGTGATGTTCTCGAGATTACTGGTATCAAGAATAGCTCCTGTGTCAAGATCTGTCCACACAAGAGTAAGGGAGGTGTTCTCTCCCCAAGGAGTTTGTTCAGGTGATTGAACCACTACAGAAGTGTAGTGGATTCTGATTGTTATGGTTACACTGGAGCTGCTGTTCTGGTAGAAGCCTAGGCTAGCATTGGCATAAACGGTAACCGTTAGCGTATAGGAACTGGTGGTCCATGAGTCCGTATCGAGGATGAAACTCAAGCCACCAAATGTTTGGTCTCCTCCTACAGGACAGTTGGATACAACAATAGAGGAGAGGTTACCACTGGCGACATCGATGCTACCCAGATCTAGGTCGACCCATTGGACGGTGATGGAGGTGTTGAAGTCGAATGGAGTTTGTTCTGGAGGAGACACTATAGTCTGGGTTTGGTGTGCTCGAATCGTTACTGTTACTGAACCGCTGCCATCAGCATAGGAGTCGTTACCGTACACATATACAGTTAGGACATGGTCTACGACACTCCAATCCTCAGTATCGAGGGTGAAGGAGTAGCTTCCGGTAAAGACTTGGTCGCCGCCCACTGGACAACCAGTGACTGTGATATTGATGAGCGCATCAACAGAGATTGTTGTGCTTGTATCGGTATCAGTGTAGGTAACCGTGAGGCTAGTATTGGTGCCCCAAGCCGATTGCTGCGGCGGATTCACAACCACGCTCGTGTAGTGGTTGCGAATCGTCACTGTTACTGTGTAACTATCAATGTCATATTGTTGCGGTGCCATGTCTGGGTAGAGGGTAATATTGACCGGGTGTGCGCCGACGCCCCAATAGTCAGTCACTAAGGTGAAGGTAAAGCTTCCCGTGAAAGTCTGATCCCCACCTACTGGACAATTACTCACGGTGATGTTGTCCAAGTTGACAACAGCGATAATGGAGCCAGTATCGAGGTCATTCCAGACCAGGGTGACGGAGGTGTTGAGTCCCCAGCCTGTAGGCTCAGGGGTTGTAACGATGATTTCTGTCCGGTGAACACGTATAACCACGGTTACCGTGGTTGTGGGATCGTTGTAATTGCGAGGTCCGGTCATCGCGTAGAGGTTCACCGTTAGGGAGTAGCCGGCGCTGATAGACCAGGAGTCCGTGTCAAGAGTGAAGGTAAAGGTGCCCGTGAAGACCTGGTCACCACCTACGGGACAATTGGTGATGGTGATGTTCGCCAAGTTACTCGTATCTAGAATGGCGCCAGTGTCGAGGTCAGTCCATACCAGGGTAAGGCTGGTGTTGAAGCCCCAAGGCGTTTGTTCGGGTGACTGGGCCACGACCGCTGTATAATGCAACCTGATGGTGACGGTGACACTTGAACTGCTATTCTGGTAGAAGCCCAAGCTGACGTTAGCGTAAATCGTCACCGTTAGGGTGTAGGACCCAGTGGTCCACGAGTCCGTGTCAAGGATGAAGCTGAGGCTCGCGAAGGTCTGATCCCCACCCACTGGACAATTGGACACAACAATGGAGGAGAGGTTACCACTCGGTACATCAGAGCTACCAAGGTCTAGATCTACCCACCGTACACTGATGGAGGTGTTGAAGTCGAAAGGCGTCTGTTCGGGTGGTGAGACGATGGCTTGCGTTTGGTGGGAGCGGATGGTTACTGTTACTAGTCCACTACCATCGGCGTAGGAATCATTCCCATAAACGTAAACAGTCAAGACGTGGTCTGCTACACCCCAATCTTCAGTGTCGAGGATGAATGAGAAGGTGCCCGTGAAGACTTGGTCGCCACCCACGGGGCATCCGGTGACGGTGATGTTGATGAGGGCATCTACGGAGATTGTAGTGCTTGTATCAGTGTCCGTGTAGGTTACAGTTAAACTAGTGTTGGTTCCCCAAGCTGACTGTTGCGGTGGATCTACAACCACGCTCGTATAATGGTTGCGAATTGTGATGGTTACCGTGTAACTGTCGATATCATAGAGTTGGGGTGCCATGTCTGGGTAGAGGGTGACACTCACTTGATGTGAACCCACACCCCAATTGTCGGTTACCAGGGTGAAAGTGTAGCTGCCAGTGAAGACTTGGTCGCCACCCACCGGGCAATTACTAACGGTGATATTGTCCAAGTTGACAACAGCAATAGTGGAGCCAGTATCGAGGTCATTCCAGACCAAGGTACTGGAGGTGTTCAGTCCCCAGCCTGTGGGCGCGGGGGTAGTGACGATGATTTCAGTACGGTGGGTTCTTACTACTACTGTGACGCTTGTTGTGGGATCGTTGTAATTGCGAGGTCCGGTCGTCGCGTAGAGGTTCACCGTCAGTGTGTAGCCGGCGCTGATAGACCAGCTGTCTGTGTCAAGAGTGAAGGTAAAGGTGCCCGTGAAGACTTGGTCGCCGCCCACGGGGCAATTGGTGATGGTGATGTTCTGCAGGTTACTGGTGTCGAGGATAGCTCCCGTGTCCAAGTCAGTCCAAACTAGGATAAGACTAGTGTTTTCACCCCAAGGCGTATGTTCGGGTGATTGAGCCACAACGGCAGTGTAGTGCAGCCGTATTGTTACCGTGACGCTGGCGCTGCTGTTCTGGTAGAAGCCCAGGCTGACGTTGGCATAAACGGTAACCGTTAGCGTATAGGACCCAGTGGTCCAAGAGTCCGTATCGAGGGTGAAGCTGAGGCTAGTAAACGTCTGATCGCCACCCACCGGGCAATTCGAAATCACAACTGATGAAAGGTTACCACTGGCGACATCTACACTTCCTAGGTCGAGGTCCACCCACTGCACAGTTATGGAGGTGTTGAAATCGAAGGGGGTTTGCTCAGGAGGAGATACAATGGTTTGAGTTTGGTGGCTTCTGATGGTGACCGTCACTGAACCACTGCCAGTGTCGTAGGAAGTGTTGCCGTAGACGTATACGGTTAGGGTATGTCCGTCAACGCCCCAACCCTCTGTATCCAAAATTATGGTGAGACTGCCAGTGAAGGTTTGATCGCCGCCTACTGGACAGCCCGTGACGGTTATGTTGTCGAGAGCGGAGACGGAGATAGTGGTGCTGGTATCTACATCCTCCCAGTTCACGACCAGAGTTGTGTTTTCACCCCAAGCGGTTTGGGCGGGAGGATTGATGGTCACGGAAACATAGTGGGCACGGATGGTTATTGTCACCGTGTAGATGTCCGTCTCATATTGCTGTGGTGACATATCGGGGTAGACCGTGATTGTGATTTGATAGCTGCCTACGCTCCAGTCATCGGTTTTTAGCGTGAAGCTTAGGCTACCGGTGAAGGTCTGGTTGCCGCCGACAGGACAGTTGGACACGGTAATGTTGTCGAGGTTGCTGACATTGATTGATGTGCCTGTGTCGAGGTCGTTCCATGTAACGGTAATGGAGGTGTTTAGGTCAAAGGCAGTAGGTGCCGGTGTGGAAGCGATGGCTTCTGCCTGATGGATGCGGATGACCACCGTGACGCTTCCTGTGGCATCACTATAGTTGCGTGGACCAGTGGTCGCATAGATGGTCACACTGAGCGAGTAACCTGCGCTGATGGACCAAGAGTCCGTGTCCAAGGTCGGAGCGAAGGTGCCAGTGAAAGTTTGGTTACCACCCACCGGACATCCTGACACTGTTATATTACTCAGGTTACTGGTGTCAAGAATAGCTCCTGTATCGAGATCTGTCCAGATGATAGTGAGCGAGGTGTTTTCACTCCAAGGCGTGGGTTCGGGGGATTGAACCACTACGGTTGTGTAGTGGATTCTGATGATGACGGTTACGCTACTGCTGCTATTCTGATAGAAGCCAAGGGCAGCACTAGCGTTGATGGTGATTGTTAGTGTGTAAGATCCTACGGACCAGCTGTCAGTGTCGAGGGTGAAGCTTAAGCTACTGAAAGTTTGGTCGCCGCCCACTGGGCAATTAGACACAACCACGGCGGAGAGGTTGCCGCTAGGCACATCACTGCTACCTAAATCGATGTCCACCCACTGCACAGTTATGGAGGTGTTGAAATCGAAGGGGGTCTGCTCAGGGGGTGAGGTTATTGTCTGGGTTTGGTGGGCGCGGATGGTTATGGTGACGGTGCCGTCTCCAGTGTCGTAGGAGGTGTTGCCGTATACGTAGACGGTGAGGCTGTAGGAGTTGACGCCCCAGTCCTCTGTATCGAGGGTGAAGGTGAGGGAACCGGTGAATACCTGGTCTCCTCCTACGGGACAGTTGGTGACGGTGATGTTGATGAGGGCGGAGACACTGATGTCGCTATCAGTGTCGATGTCTCGCCAATTGACGGTGAGGCTCGTGTTTGTGCCCCATGGATTTTGGGCTGGTGGGTCAACGGTAACTGTGACATAGTGGGCGCGGATGGTTATGGTGAGGTTGTAGCTGTCGATGTCGTAGAGTTGGGGTGCCATGTCTGGGTAGGCGGTGACGGTGATGAGGTGGGCTCCGACATTCCAGTCGTCACAGACCAAGGTGAAGATGAAGCTGCCTGTGAAGGTCTGGTTGCCGCCAACGGGAGTGTTGGAAACGGTGATATTGTCGAGGTTGCTGACATCGATGGTTGTTCCTAGGTCTAGGTCATTCCAGGTCACGGTCAGGGAGGTGTTGAGACCCCAGGCAATGGGTGCGGGGGTGTTGACTATGACTTCGACTCGGTGGAGCCGTACCACCACAGTGACTGACCCACTCGCGTCAGCATAGTTACCTGAAGCGGTATAGACGGTCACAGTGAGCGAGTAACCGGTGCTGATGGACCAGGAGTCCGTGTCCAAAGTGGGCGAGAAAGTACCAGTGAAGGTTTGGTCGCCACCGACCGGGCAATCAGAGACCGTGATATTATCAAGCTGGCTGGTGCTCAATATTTGGCCCGTATCGAGATCTGTCCAGATGACAGTAAGGGTGGTGTTCAACCCATAAGGTGTGGAGTTGGGTGGCTGAACTGTTACAGCGGTGTAGTGGATTCGTATGATGACGGTTAAGCTACTGCTACTGTTCAGGTAGTAGCCGAAGGCTCCGTTTGCATAAACGGAAACAGTTAGGACATAGGTTCCAACCGTCCAAGAGTCGGTATCTAGAGTGAAGCTAAGGGAATAGAAGGTTTGGTCGCCACCGACCGGACAATTGGATACGACGATGGAGGAGAGGTTACCGCTGGGCACATCACTGCTACCCAAGTCTAGATCCACCCAATCAACTGAGATTGAGGTGTTGAAGTCGAATGGAGTCTGTTCAGGGGGTGATACTACAGTTTGGGTTTGGTGTTCTCTTATGGTTATGATGACAGGTCCGTTGGTCGCGTAGTAACTGGAGTTGCCGTAGACATAGATTGTGAGACTAAAACTCCCTACGCTCCAGGCTTCAGTGTCAAGGATGAAGGTGAAACTGCCAGTGAAGGTTTGGTCACCGCCCACCGGGCATCCAGTGACGGTGATATTATCGAGGGCGGTGAGGTCGATGGCAGTGGAGGTGTCAGAGTCCTGCCAGTTGATGGTCACAGAGGTGTTGGTACCCCATGGGCTTTGAGCGGGTGGGTCGGCTGTGACGCTGGCGTAGTGGGCGCGGATAGTGACGGTTACTTGATAGCTACCGATTTGGTAGTTGTTTGTGTTGGAGTAGACGGTTGCGTTGACGAGGTGGTCGCCCACACTCCAGGTATCTGTTTTGAGGGTGAAGGGGCCAATGGTGGAGGAGCTTTGGTCGCCGCCCACCGGGCAGTTGCTGATGGTTACATTGTCTAGTTCGGTGTCTGTGAGAGTGGTTCCGTTGTCCAGATCTGTCCAGGTGACGGTGAGGCTTGCGTTGAGTCCCCAGGCTGTTGGGTTGGGTGTTTGGATTGAGACGCTTACTCGGTGGGCTCGGATGGTGACTTGGACGGTGGCGTTGTCGTCTTCGTAGAGGCGGGGTGAGGTGAGGGCATATACCTGGACTGTGAGGGTTTCGGTGGCCAAGTTCCAGGTGCTTGTGTCGAGCCAGAAGGTAAGGCTGTTGGCTGTTGTTACCAAGCTGCCGTTAGCGAATAGTACGGTGACGTTCAGGAGGTCCGAGTCAGTGAGGAGGGATCCATCTTCGAGGTCCGTCCATTGGACGACTAGCTGGGTTTGCCATCCCCAGGGCGTTTCATCTGGGGGTTCGACAAAGACGGCTGTCTGGTGGGTGCGGATCGTTATTCTTAGGTTGCCCTGGCTGTAAACATAGAGGCTAGTGTTGGAGTAGACATAGGCGGTCAGGTTGTAGGTGTTCGTCGTCCAGTCATCAGTGTCGAGGATGAAGGTGAGGCTGGTGTGGTTGGAGATTGCGGTACCATTCTGGAAGCGGACATCCACACGATCTAGGACACTAGCTGTGAGGTCAGTATTTGTGTCAAGATCTGTCCAGGTGACGGTAACGGTGACGTTGTTGCCGATGCCTACGGGGTCGGGCTGGTCTACTATTGTTTGTGTGAGGTGCGCCCTTATGTCGAAGGTAAGGCTCCGGCTGGCACTGGTGTAGTCAGTACTAGTGGGTGTGACCGTTATGTCTAGCTCATAGAGGGCGACCTCGGTGAGTACTGAGGCGTTAATCGTGATAAGGTATTCTCCGCCCCCTAGGGAGGTCCAGGTGAAGTTGATGTTTAGGACCAGTGGCGTCCCATTTAGTTCACAGGTTATGGTTGTGACTGCTGGGAAGGTTCCGTGTTCGCTACTGGCGGAGTCATCAACAAAGTAGTTGATGGTGACGCTCATGTCGGTGCCCCAGGGTTCGGGGTTGGGGGCGTCGTAGAAGACTACGGTGTTAATCTGCCGGAGCGTTAAGATCACATCTACTGTGCGGTTAGCGTAGAAGGGGTTGTTTGCTCCAGCGGCATCATACCAGGTGAAGTTAACAGTAAAGGTGTATTGACCTGCTCCTGGGAGGGTGGAGGTGTCGATGGTGATGTTCCATATTCCAGCGGCAAATTCAGTTATGGTCGCGTCGGTCCAGAGGGCTCCTGAATACCAGAGGGTGAGGTTGACGTTGGGGGAGCTGGGGAGATTTGCTCCACCTTCATCCAGGTCGGTTATGGTGACTGTGAGGTTAGCTTGCTCGTTGAGTGGGAGGGTGGAGGGAGTGGTTGAGGAGAGTTGGGTGTTTCTGGCCCGTACGCTGACATAAGCAGTCACGGTCCTGTTGGCAAAGAAGGGGTCATTGGCTGAGCCGTTGAGGTACCAGTAGAAGCGGATTTCAAAGGTGTGGGTGCCAAGCCCCTCAAGATAGCTGGTGTTTAAACTGATTTCGTACACTCCTATTGAGCCGCTATAGGTGATGGTAGCATACCCGAGGGTATCCCATCGGTGGGTGCTGTTCCAGACTTGGAGGTGGATGTGCCCGGTACTGTTACTTACGGGGTTGCTGCTGTTATCAAGGTCTGTAAGGGTGATGTCGAATACCGAGTCATTCCCGAAGGGAACGGTGAGGATGGCCCCGGTAGAGAGTTGAGTGTTTCGTGCTTGTACCAAGATGGTTAGGGTGAGGGTTTGGGTCTGGTAGCTTGTTCTTTGGGCTGTGACGGTCATGTAGTAGGTTCCAGGTTCGCTGACTTCGCCCGAGTCTATAGTGAAGTTGTACCATCCGCTGCCCTGCGCGGTGGGATTGACGGCGTTGGTCCAGTTTGAGGTGACTGTGGCGCTTTCGATTCCCGTCTCATCCACTTCTCGTCTATAGGCGAAGTTGACATTGGTTGTCTCCCCATAGGGAATCGAGAATCCTGGAGTGGAGGGAGATGTCAGGGTTGTCTCCTCGACCACACTGACGGTTATCAGGCAGTAGGCATCAGCATGGTACTGTTTTGTGGCGTTCACTCGGAGAGTATAGTTTCCTGCATTCTGGGCAGTAGAGTCGAGTTCTACGACATAGAAACCGCCGACTAGCTCGAAGGTGTCAGAGCCCGTCCAATTACCCACAACGGTTGCACCCTCAAGGAAGGTGTCCGTGGGAGAGGTATCATTACTATAGAAACGGACTCGCGGGTAGAAATAGCTGCCCGTCTGACGAATCACCTCAATCGTACTATATTGGGGAATAAGGGTGGTTGTCCCGTGGGTAACTGTTATAATGGTGGAGTTAAAGCCAGCCGCAGTCATGGATTGTGTGTCGCCATTATCATAGCTTACGCAGAGAGTGTATTCGCCTGCAGCGAATTCGGTTCCATTGTCAAAACTTACCGCGGAGAAGGAGGCGGCGCCTGCGACGACTGATTGTGTGTCCTCAGCGACAATGGTACCTGAGGGATCATAAAGAGTGAGGTTTGCTTCACCAGTGGTCTTGCCGAAGGTTGCGCTAACAGAAAGGCTGTTCGGCGTATTAGGTGCAATTTGGAAGGTATCAAAATTAAGGGTGACCGTATCGACTCGATTTGGTGAGGTTAGGGTAAAGTTCCACCAGCCGTAGGCATCGTTGATGGTGGAGTGGGTCATGCGGATGTGAGTACTGTTGCTGTCAGTGGTTACAGGGCTTGTACGGTTATTGAAGAGCGCGTCGATGACCGTATCTATTGTCCATGTCTCAGTGGTGGGCAGAGCGATAGTGAGGTTATAATCGTCAAAGTAGAAAGGTTGGTACGCATAGTACCATGTGTTCCAGTATACACTGGTTTCGTTCTGAGCCGAGAAGGTTGTACCCTCTGGCCCTGTCTGCTGCTCGGTGGTGGAATCCTTTGTTATGTAAAGAGTGAGATTGTAATCAAAGTAGACGCCGCTGCTGTTGCTGGAGTAGGTCTCCCAGAGGGCTTGCACCGTTGAATGGCTAGCACCCGGGTTTGCCCAGGTTCCGGTGAGGGTGATGGTGCCGGTTCCATAACCGGTGCTGGTCACAGCGGTGCTGTTCAGGCGGAGGTCAACCCAGGCATGGTCTGGTTGTGCCTTTCCTGTTATCTCCAGTGTGACATCATCGAAGTCTAGAGCCCATTCCTCAGCTGCCGGGGCGTCGACGTCCGCGGTGAAGCTGAGTCCCAGCCGGACTGTGAGAAGTGGCAGGCTCCATGTGAGAATGTCATCATAAGGAATACTCACATTGACCTGATACCATTGCCCATCGTTCGGAGCTGTTGATGCTAGGAGTCTTGGGTAAACTATCCCTTCAACTTCGACATAGATGACTAGGTTACCTCGGCAGTCTGGTTGACCCACAGAGATTTGGTTTACTTGGACATAGAATGTCAGCTTTGCATATGATACGTCGGTTCGGGGAATGCTTATGTTGTTGAACCAGGCAGCATAGGAGTCGTCATTCATGTCATAGTTATTGCTCCAGGCGGCTTGAACGCGAACACCATTTGTACTAGACCGACCATAGGAAGTTCCATACGAACCAGAATGGGAGTTAGGGCTTGCGACCCAGTAGCTGGTGTAGTTCCATTCGGTGGGGTCTGATCCGCTGCTGGCTTCAAAGTCGCCGTTCTCGCGGGTTCCATTTATCCAGTAGAGTTTGTCGTGGAGGTTATCGACATTGCCTATTAGCTCGTAGCCAGTCCATCCCGCGGGTAGGCGTATCTCTCCGTATCGGTCGTCGCCATAGTCCATTGGATTTGATTCGGGAACCTCCAGCGATTGGTTTGTTCCCACAGCATACTCGGTCGTGTTCAGTACGGTTCCAAGCCCGTCGTACTGGTATTCTCCATCAACCAAGGTGGGTCCAGCAGGTGGTAAGGGGGTAGATATACCCAAGAGGGAGGAAGGCACCTCAGAGCTAGACCCAGCAGAATCTGGTATCCCCGCCATGTTGATTAATGGAAATGCGGGTGCTATGAGGGAGGAGGACAGAATGAAGAGTGAAAAGAGAAGAAGTAACGCTTGTTTCCTGAATCTCATATTATCTAACCCCTGATGCTTTAGGCGATGAATAAGGGTTGTAAAGCCTTGTGCTGATCGTTAGAAGGACACCTAGGTGTGTTGGGTTCTGATATTTTAGAGCCACTTAAGAACTCCAATAAACGGTCTGGCAGCATACACACTTCAAAACCTCATGAATCCACCGCAATGCATTATAAAGGAGCCAGCAATGCTGTATAAATAGATTTTCAGTTTAATTTTAATTTATATTGTAATCTGCCCTGTTTTTGTGATTTCGTGAATTAAATCCCTGTTTTTCGAGAAAAATAGCTCTCATTCTTCTGTCAGAAGGTTTTCCATTAGTTGTCGCTGAATGAGGAGTTTAGTTTCCTGGGGTACTGCTATGCTTCTTAAAGCGTATCTATTCATCATTTGGTGTAACACGGAAGGCTTCGATGCATGAGAGTTTGGTCTGGGTGTGTAGGCGCTCTGGTATGAGCTGGGCTTGCCATAGTTTGTGAAGCCCCTGGTATATGATGACCTCAACTTCAGGATCTTTTAGCAGATTGTTTCGTTGGGCTTGACGTTCTAGGGTTTCTGCAAATTCTGGGTTCTCCTCCCAGGAGGTTTCTATTTTCTCTTTAAGGAATGTGAGGAAGTCAGGGTCGAGTTCGGTGACTGGTGCTGTCCGCTGTTCTAGGTTACGGGGAACCCGTCGATCGAGATCCATTAAGAGAAGGGGAGGGATGGCGAAAAGGTGGGTTGTCTCGTTATCTCGCTGAAATCCTAGTAGGAAGAAGGGTATCTGTAGCTCAAGAACGGTATCGGTGGGCAGTAGTGCCTCTGGTTCCATGAGATATTCTTCAAATAACTCCTTTCTTCCCTGACAATGTTTAATCTGGTCCTGAATTGATTCTTGAATTTTGGTGGAGAGATTCTCCAATGTTTGTTGGCGTTCTTGGATTTCTTGGAGCTTCTGATCTCGTTCCTGGTCTAGGGCAACAAGTCGGGCTTTCTCTTGTCGAACCAGTTCTGCATAGTGGTTGCGGAGTCCAGATATTCTCTCTTCAGCGTTACGGTTCAATTCTTCAAGATCCTTCTCAATTTGCTGAATGAGCTTACGCCGATCCTTTATCTTATCCCGCAACTCACTGCTGAAGGATTTATCAAAAACATCGAGCACAGACCTCATATCATCCATGAATCGAGGAACATTGGGGTCAACCTCTGAATCTACTTTGATGAGTTGGGCAAGGGCTTCTCTTTGCTGTACAAAATCCTCATCAACTGGCTCCAAGCTAAATCTTAGCCTTTCGACGAGTTTGGACTCTTCACCCTGCCACCACTCCTTCGCTTCGTCTATTGCTGAGTTTTCCTGTCGGGATAGCTCTTCTAGGTTCCGATTGATTTCCTGTACCAGATTCTCACGCCGTGTTTCATAGTAGGATTGCATTTCATCAAACTCTCTCTCAGCTCGCTTAGTCCAGTTTCGAACTTCTTCTTGGAAATGAATCCTGAACTTGTCCCACTGTCCTGCTGCAGAGACATGGCTCTGGATGGCTTCATCATAGAACCTTTCAGTTGCGTGGATACTCTGGGACTGAACTACCTTTGGGGGGAGAGGTGAAGCATATTCTACCTTTGAGCTTGCTAGGCTGCTCAGCTTCCTGATTAGCTTGGCAAATTTAGGAGTAACAAGATAGGTTTCGAAGGGGCTGGTTCGAGGGCTCGCGATGATGTCTTCTTGAAGTTTCTCAAGCCCTGCAAGGAACTCGAGGTTAGTTTCGACTTTGAGGAGGGCTTCGTATCTGCTGGTGGAGGGCATATTACCCCGTTCTACTGCATGCTGATTTAGGGCTAACCCATCGATAATCGCAATGTTTCCATTTTGTTGACGCACAATCCATAGGGGCCAAAGAACCTTAGAGAAGAATTGATAGCATCCTTTTTTGAGTGGCTTGAGCTGTCTTGTATTCTGGCGGATGTCCTCAGCCAGGAGGTAAACAGCTGCTAGTTCTTGGTGGGTGTCTAGCACCAGAGAACTATCCATTTCGAGAGAGTGAATTGATGGCTCATCTAAGCTTTTTCCGTCTAGGGAAAAGGGAAGCGAGAATTGTGCATCCCCTTCTGTACGCCGACTCTCCGCAACAATTACTTCGATATCCTCTGTAAAGTCCCCAAAGGGGGCTGGATTACCGTCCCAATCAGTAAGCATAGTTTGATATTTCTCAACAAAGCGTCGCTTGATCTCGGTGAGGACCTTTTGTCCATCTTGTGGATTATGGGCTTTATCGGTGGCGACGGCGAAGAGGATGTCATTTGACTTGTGAAGTAGGAAGTAGAAACTCACTTCGCCTAGATTGATGGTTTCGATGCCGCCATGGCCCAGTTCTTCGGCAAAGGCGTTTAAGGCGCTGTAGAACCCGCTAAATACCGCTTCGTCTACTCCTCGTCTGCTAAACGTCTTGTGGACCATTACTTCACCGGTTGCTCGCTTGAGCACATAGACATCACGTATCATTTCGACCAACATCCGATAATGTTTCAAAGATTATTAAGCCTAGCGCCAGTACAATAACAGGTATCACCTTTTTGAAGATAACTATAGGAGATTGTATAGGCAATGATGCTAGCCGGGTTGTTAGAAAGAGATAGTAAGCTCCGAAGCCTTGCTAATCCCCTCTTCTGGGGCCCCCTTCTAGCTATCATCGTTGTAAAACTTTGGGTCTTTCATCTCTCCATAGTTAGGTATATTGAGAGCCAAACAGTTTACTTTAGCTACGGATACTTTTACTTCGGAATGGATTTTGAGATTGTAGAACCTTATGGTGACTTCCAAGCATACTATATGAACTTTGTAGAGCAGTTTACGCAAGGATATCTGCCATATACACCGGATTTGTACATGGTCGAAGAAAGCCAAGTCTATATTTATCCCCCCCTTTTTCTTTACATCATTACTGCGTTCTATTTCCTGCCCGTAGAATTGGGTTTTCCTGACTTGCTGCTGATGGGGCAGGACCTTCATTTTGCACGAGTTGGATTCAGTTTCATTTTCTTCGATATTGCCACCTGTATCATTATCTACGGTGCAGCTAAGAAACTGACATCCAATCGAATTCTTCCTGCTACCGCAATGTTGTTGTTTGGTCTGAATCCCATCACCCTCTGGTGGGGTGACTACATTTGGATGAGTACACCCATCCATACCTTCTTTCTCATCCTGGGGTTCTACTTCATGTTAGATGGGCGGCTCCGTTGGGCTGCGTTTTGGGTTGCAATTGCTACGATGGTAAAACAGACCGCAGGACTTCTGCTTCCTCTTATACTCATGGTGGAGCTATCTCGTGGCTGGCGTCGTGTTCCCATCAGCCTTGGCATTATGGCTTTCGTGATCGTTACCCTCTCATTGCCCTATCTAGTTATCTATCCTGTGAATTATATCTCAGCTGTGGCTAGCGGAATGGGGGGTTACTGGATGGAGTCCCTACCCCTTCAGACCTATCCTGTTCCTATCTCTGTTCTTGCCTGGTATCTGCCACCAGTTCTGAATAGCATTATCCTTTGGGCTGTGTATCTTGGTATACCATTTCTTGTTTCTCTCACAATGCTCTGGGTTATTGCGTATTTGGTCGAGGAGAAAACTGGTCGCCGTTATAGAGAACAAATCCTGGTGCTTTGTCTTCTTCTCTCCTTGGCATTGCATTCCTTCTTTTCCCGGGGAATCTACAAGTACTATCTTATTGCCTTGTTGCCCTTCCTTGTCCTCCTTATTCCTGCTCTTAGTGGCCCACTTGTTCCCCTTCGACAAACTAGGTTAATGGACTCGGTGTTTTCGCGGAGTCCTTTGCGGTTGCTTCCTATTAGGCTTCAGCATGCGGCCAGGTCTTTTCTTACGTTAGGACAGTCGGTTGTTAATCGTTTAGCGACTTGGGCTTTGCTACTTGTTTCTTTCGTGAGTATAGCCCTCTTCACGGTCCATCGTTTTGTTTCGCCTGCTATCCTACTTACGCTTTTTCTATGCTGTCTTCTAGGAGCTTGGTATCATTTCGATTGGAAATCCCGTTCAAAACCGACGAAGAAAAATGAAGGATAGTTACTAGAAGCAGTCATATCATGAGCATCTGCTGCAAAACAAGTAATACGGTGCACGTTAAACGAACCCAGATACCAACCTAGGCTCTAATTCGCTCTCCACAATGTGGACAGTAGGTTTCATCAGGTTCCAGACTGACTGTTTTTCCGCAGAATCTACATTCCATTACCAGGGACTGTTGAACCCCAACTCGATCTGCCTCAAATGCAGTCTCCTGTTCTTCTTTAGATGTCTGAGAGCCCCAGAAAAAGATAGGCGGGAGAAGGAAGAAGATTAGGAAGGGGAACCCAGGGATGAGCAGCCAGAGAACCACCATTAGAAGTGTGAGAATCACACTGATTATGGATATCAGGTACCACCGTTTCATTTCCTCAGTGAACTCCTTTGGGTGATTCCCAAGCCCTCATTTGGGATCAGGAACCTCGTCTAGGTGCTCTGTGATTCTATTGATAATGTAGTGGGAACGTCGGATTGCTGTAAGGGAGCCGAATTCGGCATAGTGTAGCTCATCGGAGGATAAGGTTTTTCCGCGTTTTCCCCTCAATTTTTCAAGGAAATCTTCGAGGTGGTGCTTTACCTCCCGGAGGGAGGAAATAGCTTCTGAGGATGCGCCTATTAGCAGTTGTGCGAGTTCCTTTGCTGGAGGAATTCCTGATGTATCAGAGAGTAGGTTGCGCACCTCCTTAAAATGGGATTTTATATTTTCGAGTACAACTCGTAGTTCTTCAGCTGTTCGCAGCATGGTCTCGAGTTCTTCTAGACTCTGAGAGGGGGATATTTTCTCAATTGCTTTCTCAAAGGGACTGAGGATTGTTTCGAGTTGGTTTTGTAATTTCAGGATTTTTGCACGGCTCATAACATCACCATAGTTCAGGTTTTTGTGGTTTTTTGTATTCTGACGAGTCTTAAGCCCTCAAGGAGATTTATTAATTTTAGTACTGCTTCTATGTTTGCTATGGTACCAAATTCAGCTTCTAGTACTATTTGTATCTCAAAGAGGTTTCGGTCACCATCAATGAAGTTAGTTAGCTCCAAGAGGAACTCTGTGAATCGGGGTCTCTCTCTTTGACTCCTGAGCCATTCTGCTTCCTTTGGTGGGAGGGCTCTGTTTAGTTGGTATAATGAGAGGGGCCCAGTGAACTCTCTGTGAGGAATTATTTGTTGAGCTTCATTCTCTGGTTTTCGAAGGCGAAGTCTTGTAGGAGGTTTATAATCGAGTGATTCGCATCGTAGTTTTTCGAATTCGAGGAGCCGTTTTTCTTCAACCTCTTTCACTCGCTTAAGGTCGGCAATAAGGCTGTTGACGAATCGTTGAAC
This sequence comes from Candidatus Hermodarchaeota archaeon, assembly GCA_016840065.1. Lineage (GTDB taxonomy): Archaea > Asgardarchaeota > Hermodarchaeia > Hermodarchaeales > Hermodarchaeaceae > YT-063. The sequence continues at coordinate 29,318 of JAEOTB010000054.1, forward strand.
CTTATCTTTTCTTGAGAGTTTAATAACGCTCTTTATTGCGAGTTCATCACAGCTCACAAGCCTCCTAATTTTTCTGATGCCCTTCCTGAGGGCTGTAAACATGGTGTATCCCTTTTGAGTTGAAAAGGCGCTGCGAATGGTCTCCTGACTTGTGTGGCTTAGCCGCTTAAGGGACCGAGCATAGACCTCGGTGGCGATGAAGGTAGCCTCCTCTTGCTCTGCGTTGGCTTGAAGGAGGGTACTCATTGCAACTGCATATGCAACGCGTTTTAATTGGGAGGCGTCGCACTTGTCCATCGAGTCCTCGCTAGAGTGATAGAAGGCATCAGGCCAGTGGTTCAGCATCGGACAAGGCACACCGATAGTGGAATCCACCAGCATCACATGATCGCTTCCTCCTCCAAAACCCATAACTTTGAACCGAAAGGGTTGACGACTTCCCCGAGGAGAGAGAAGTCGTGGCTCTTGAGAGGCTTCTTCTAATAGATACTCAAGTAGATCGTTTATATAACTAGGAATAGAATGGGGAGTACGATAAAGAATCAGAGAACCACCGCACCTTAGAGAGTCTTGGCCCACCATGTCGCAGTTTATTGCGCTTATGGTTCGTTTTGCTAGCTCTGGGTATTCATGGAGATAACAGATGGTTCCAAAAAACTCGGGGACCCACATAAACCGGATTGTGCGAAGGGGTCGAGGAAGTCGACCCTGATTAATGAGCGAGCTTATCGTCCTAGCAATCTCCATTATTAAGGCGCTGCCACTAGCGTTGTCATTTGCGCTTGGACGCGGATGACAGAGGTGAGCTATGAGTAGTACCTCCTCCTCTGGGTACTTCTCACCCTCGATGACTGCAGTTAGAACTCTTTGTTCCCCTTTGTAGAGTTCAGCTTCAATCTTTGCATGTAACAATACTTCTTTCTCAGTTTCCACTAGTCTTCGGAGCCTCAATCCTGTCTTACCCGAGATAGAAAAGGCAAAGCCAATGTTCTTCACTTCATCTTTGACAGGCCAGAGTCCTTCATATTGTACAAGATCCGGGTGTAGAGTTCTTCGTTCTGTGGGAGGGAAGTGAACTGTTCCAAGGGCACCACGACGGAGAACTGCTTGCCGATGAACGTCCCGGGCACGACCATAGGAGAGCACGATCTTCCCTTCAACTTCAACCTTCTGGTAATCTCGGTCATGGCTACCCTCCCCCACGTAAACGAGGGGAGCTTCTACATCTGTTCCCTGACTGTGCGCAACGACACTTACCGGCGTTTCCGAGAAACGTGTGAGGAGTTTCTGATGTGGGTGAATGAGACGGAGTTCGCCGCTTGTTACGCGCCAGCCCATGGGTGCTGTCCACTGCCAAGTTCTCGTGTATCCGTCTGCAGGGTAAACACTAATCCTAGTCGTGACACCAGGTAGAGGTTTCATCTGCTGCTCCACATATCGTATCGCTTCATGAAACCCTGGTGAAGCCTGGATCCTGTGAAATCGTGTTATTTCACTGATGAAATCCTTGGCAATCGACCCGGACAATTCTTCGATAAGCACATTCCGATACTTGTTATGAAAAATGGCAAGATGCCCTCCTGCTTTGGGTAAATATTTGTTTAGAATCCTTTTATTGTTGGTTAACCTTTAAAAGCACATGAACTATACTCTGTTAAACAGGTGAGTGGCTTGTCAGCGAGCCTCCAATTACATGATGTCCAGGACACAGGCGAGATTCTAGAGATAAAGCCAAAGGGTGACATTAGGGACGAGCTCGCTGGTGACCGAGTTCTCATAATTGTAAATCATGAGGACCGAAAGATATGGGTGTGGATGGGGGGACAGGCTCGCGTTCGCAGGAAATTTATTGGTGCCCGCCAAGCACAAGCCATCCGTAGTCAGGTTGGCCTCACATACAAGGTTATATCTGTTGAAGCTGGCGATGAGTCAGGAGAATTTCTCACAGCAGTTGGTCTTAAGGCACCCACAAAGGTTGAGAAACCTGAAGTTGTCACTGAGGTGGATATCCCCACCCGTCCAGCCTCTAAGCCAAAACCTGTAACTACCCCAAAACCCAAACCAAAGACAACCCCAAAACCCAAACCAAAGACAACACCCACCCCAACCCGTCCAGTTGCGACTACACCAGCACCTTCGAGCCAGCTAGGCCAAGAATATGAGGGGTTAGAGAAGGTTTTCCCGCTTAAGGAAACAGGCTTAACCTCACCAACAAAGTTGGACCGCATCATCAGCATCATTGAGAGTACTACACTACCACCAGGCTATGCACGTGAACTGGTTATCATTGGCCATGAGGTCTTTACAACTGTAGAACGTACAGTAGATCAGATGGGTAAGACAAAAACTACAATCCAACTAGAGCGCAGCCACACGTTACCCGAGGGCACATTTTTTGGCGGCGATTACACTCCACGAATCATCGTTGAAGCTGGACGGGTGCTTGCCACCGAGTTCTTAAAGAGAGTTAATAATGGAGACAGAACAAGTCTTCGTGACACAACTCAAGACGCTGGGGTTTCACAACTCCTTGACATTTTCCAAATCAGCACAGAAAAACCGAAGCCCCCAAAGCGGAAGAGAAAAGCTAAGGCAAAGCCATAACCTCAAGCTCTTCGGCTCATTGGTTCCTTTTTGCAAAAATAGATAAAGGCGGGGTTCTTAGCTCAACTCGTCAAATAATTGGCGGAGTAAGAGAACAATGAGTCGAAACTGCACGAAGTGTGGTGCAACTGTTCCTGGTATTGCAAAATTCTGCCGCGTCTGCGGTACAGCCATAAAGCCAAAGGTTAGCCCGAAACCGCGTAAGTGCCCTACCTGTAATGATATGGTTCCAGGAGGTCAGCGGAGTTGTCCAAAATGTGGCACCCGGCTCCCCCGCCCCAAAACCCCATCAGCCACTGGTGAAACAAAGACCTGTTCCAGCTGTGGCTATGATAAGATACCTGTTACGGGTAAATTCTGTACCAAGTGTGGAATCTCCCTTTCTGAAGCTGCCCCCCCAGAAGAGGAGCCAGTAGAACCTGAGACTTCCACGGTTTCAGTAAGTGAAGGTGTGTGCCCAAAATGTGGCAAACCTACTAAACCGAGGGCAAAGTTCTGCACCGGCTGCGGTTCAAGCCTTTCAAACCCATCGTCCTCTACCGTTTCTGTTGTTGAGAAGGTCACGACTCCCCGGGTTGTATCTGGGTCTGAACCTTCCATTTCCTATGATCCCATCCCAGTTCCAGCAAAGGCTCTCAGTCAGCTTGTAGCAAGAGGAAAACAACTGGCTCTAGAGAAGACGTACACGGGGAAGGAGGGTGACGAGAAGGTCATCAAGCGTATAAGCGAGGTAGAGAAGGATGGCGGTTTCCCATTAGAAGAGATTGTAGATACATACATCCAGGAAAGGGGAGAGCAGGAAAGACTGGAGATGCTTCTTGAGAATGGAGAGGTAACTGAAAGGGTCTACTCTCGACTATCAAAGGAGTACGATGAGAAACTCCTAGACCTTGAGGAGAAAATCAAGGACGGTAGAGCAACGCTTCTAGGTTATCTTACTAAGCTTAGAAGTGACCTTCAGGATGCGGAGGAAAAGCTAGAAACCATTGAAACCAAATCCCAGATTGATGACGATAAAACCCTAAAGGCAAAGCAGAAAAAACTCAAGAAGAAGATTCAGAAGCTTCAGCTAGCCATCTCTGCCGCGGTCCACATTCTTAACAAGGAGAGCGCCATAAGTGGTGGAACTCCTATCCGCTTTGAAATCTCGGAGGTAACTCTTGGAGAGGCAGCTACAGATATATCCGAATCCAGCGATAAAGACACTAGCACTACCTCACCACCTAAGGAAGATGAGAGTACTCCAGAAGAGAAACCAACCGAAGATATCGAAGGCGGGAAAATTTGCCCTCGATGTGGTGTGGTCACAGCACCTTCAGCGAAATACTGCACTAAATGTGGTCAGATAATCTGATGAGCTGTCGCCTTGAACTGGGCCGCATTAGATATTTCTAGTTTCTAGCGCATCGAAGAAAGCGTCAGTGAGTCCAGCTCTGTACCTGAATCCACCTGATTTTGATGCAAGAAGTAGTGGACGAATCTCCTTTTGTAGTTCATCACGTGTTCTGAGTTGGACATCAGAAATCTCAGTTGTGTCTTGTGTTTCTAGTTCTCCCCCCACTGATTGAGCCAGAAAAACATAGGAGACCCAATCGATTGGGGAGTGACCTTTACAGTAGAAGGTGACATGGCATTCTAGGACCCATCTCTGAAGTTCTATGTCCAGTCCTGTCTCCTCTTTTCCTTCGCGGATGGCGGCCGCTTCGAGGCGCTCACCAGGGGATGCGCCTCCGGAGGGGGCGCGGAGAATCCCAGTCTTGGCGTAGAGGTGCTTCTCTATTACAACGTATTTGTCTTGGTGTAGGATGAATAGAGTAACATCATGATAGCGTCCCTGTTGGGTTGATTGGATTACTAGCTTGAATTCTTCTGGATTCATTTCAAAACAGAATTCAAGTCGTCGTGGTTTTCCAAAACGTGCTTCCAGGACATTGAGTTCTGCCTGAAAATCCTCATGAGCCATAGAAGAAGCCTCAGGGCAAGAATTTGATTCAACCTAAAAAAATGTTGGGAACAGCGAGAGGGAGGGCGGGTGAGGTTAGTTCCCGCCCTTCTCGCTTCTCAGGTCTTCTATCTCTGCTGATTATGGGATTATAGGTGTTTAAGCTGGATTTCGATAACTCCGTTCTTGAATTGTTGTTCTTCGAGTTCTACTGGGACTGGCAGTTCGAGCTCACGGAAGGGATTACCGTTCACTTGGACAAAGATGCGTCTTCCCTTGACACTGGTTTGCACGTCTTCAGCGTTGGTTGCAGGCAATTCAAAGATCACTATGAAGCCGTTCTCCTTGTCGATGACATCGATTAGGTAGTTATCAGACTCTTTTAGCTGTGGATGGGGTAAGGGATTGGGTGTTGGATCAAGGGGCTTAGGATAGGGCTCTGCGGGTCTGGGTCGTGGCCTTTGTGGAGGTGCTTGGAGGCCAGGAGGAAGAACATGTTCTGCGATGGAGTCGTTGAAATTCTGTTTATCTGTAGGTAGGTTGCTGAACTCTTTGGTTTCTACTCGTCCGTCGGGAGTTACGATTGTGGTTCGACCATAGACTATTGGGCCCCATGTGATTGTTTTCCCGTGTTCGTCTTCTTTGATTTGGGGTTGGAGTTGCCTTGCTTGGCTAAGTCGACTGGATTGGAGCATGCTGAGGAGAGCTTGGAACTCTCGCTGTATCATCTTGTTGAATTCGTCTATTAGGCTCATTATTGCCTCACTCCATTTTACTAACAATTTGTGACTAACTCGTTGTTAGTAACTCTATAATATAAACTTTTTGTCCATTCTAGAGCAAACCACAACATTTACTAACATAAAGTGAGTAAATAAACCAGCTAACCCATAAAAAGGAGCTGCATCAATGCCACCCACAAAAATCAGCGACGAATTCGACATCCTCTTCCACCTACTGGGCAACCGAACCCGCTATGAGATTCTACGCCACCTGGTCCGTGAACCTATGTTTCTTGGTCAATTAAGCCGAGAACTCGCCATTGGACAGCAGGCAATACTACGTCATCTACGGGAACTCATCAAACAGGGACTGCTTGAGACCTATGAGGATGAAAGCATTCGTGGACCCCCAAGGAAGTACTACAAGTTAGGTAAATGTATTCGTCTCAGTATTCGCATCTCTCCTGAGGGAATTCATGTCATCAGCACGATGCCTGATACTGCTCAGCCTCAGACTGTGGAGGAGCTTCTTCGAAGGAACTACCCAGAACTTAGCAGGCTCCTAACCCGCGTCCAATTACTCCCTAGAATCAGAAATCATGAAAAACGTCGTATTGCATCAAATGAGCTCCTCAGACAACTAAAAATGAAACGTAGGGAAGTAAGATCAATTGCAGAATATCTTAGCAAGGTAATTAACTGGGTGCAGGAGAACCAACACTAGACTTTTGTTCGTCCAGGTGATATAAGGCTAGTTGATTCTGTTTTTTGCGTGTCTGAAAAACTATTTATGCCCAATGGGGGGATAGTAGGATGGAACGAGACAATCACTCCAACAAGCTTTGCAACTCGAGCTTTTGGTGGTTATTTAATGGGGCTTCTAGATAGGTTACGGTCATTGTTCAGACGAAGAAAAGCAGCTGATGACAAGTCAGCTGGTAGCAAGTCGCTTAAAGGCAGTGAACAGACATTCAAACAAGTAGTAGTAGGAGAGGTATCCGAAAGGAAGGGTGGTATGGGTATATCCCATACTCTAGAGCTTTCTGGAACACCAAAGGTTGACAAGTTGTTAAAGGAATACCAGAAGTTAGAATTGGAACGTTTTCGTCTAAGAAGCGAATTGGATATCATAGAGAAACGCCTGGCCCTTGGTGCCATCACTGAGAAGCAGCGCAACGGTGCTTATAGGACTCGCCTTTCTCGAGCAGGGAAAATCAGTTTGCGCCAGGTCACAATTAGAACCAGACTAAGGAAGTTAGGATGTTCCATTCACCGCCATTGGCGTGTTGTTGAACCACAACCTCTAGTCTAATCTTTGATTCCTAGTAGAGGAAATGCTAGTTGCTTCACCCTTTCTATGCTGATGTTAATGACTTTCTTCAGTTGATTTCTTTCTGAATCAGTCAATTGAGGGGCTTTTTGGTCTCGAACGTGGGTGGGTGGCTCTAATCCGGTGGTTTCTTTGAAGAGCTGCAGCCACTCCTTTGGGATTTCATCATCAACAACGAATTCGGCGTATTCACTAAACATCAGAGTCCAGCACCTGGGTACAGAGAGGTAAGAGTAACCACCTCCGCCCACTGTTATGAGACGTCCCCCTGTATAATGGTTGGTGAGTTCCGCCACCCGGGCTGCTACCTTTGTGTAGGTTTCTGTTGTCAACCTGAGATGCCCTAGTTGGTCTTGGAAGTGAGTATCTACTCCACTCTGCATGACAATGGCTTCGGGTTGATAGGTTTCAATGATGGGAGGGACAATGGCTTCAAAGGCTTGGAGATAGAACTCGTCTGTAGTGTATGGTGGTAAAGGAACATTGACCGAGTAGCCCTCTCCTTCACCTTCGCCAAGTTCTTCTGGAAAACCTGTGCCTGGGTATAGGGTTCGACCTGTCTCATGGATGGAGAGGGTGAGAACACCAGATTCATTGTAGAAGATTTCCTGAACCCCATCCCCGTGGTGAACATCGATATCGATATAGAGGATTCGTTCGAGCCCATATTGTTTTTGTAAGTGGCGGCAGGCGATGGCAACATCGTTGAAGATACAGAAACCAGCAGCGCTGCCTGGCCTAGCGTGATGGAGTCCTCCAGCGGGGTTCCATCCAATACTAGCCTTTCCCTTCATGACATAATCTACACAGGCGAGAGTTGCTCCAACTGCAAGGCAGGTCACTTCATAAGCGCCAGGAAATGCGCTGGTGTCTCCCATGTCAAGGACGGAGTAATTGTCCTTCTGACTGAGCTTCCGGACTTGATCTATGTAGGATTGAGTGTGGACTAGTCTTACCTGGTCTTCGGTGGCAGGGGAGAACTCTGGCTCTAGTATGTTGGGACTTTCGAGTATTCCAAGAACTTGACATAACTCATGATGAAGCATTATCCTTTCTTGCCGCAAAGGATGTCTTGGACCGAGATCGTAGCGGAGGAAGTCGGGATGGTAAAAAAATGCCACTTTTTTTGTCAACAAGTTTACTTCCGAGTTCTTGTTTGTATTGAGATATTTATAGGAGATGATAGTATTATATGAGAGAATATTGGAGATTCTTCTTCAAGATTACGTTTTTCGAAGGGTACAATGGTTTTGCGATTTCCTCAATTGATATGAGATATGTTTTAGGATTACTTAATGTTAATGATTCTTATTCAAAGAAAAATAATCCAAAAGCTATTTAAACCAGAAAGACTTAGCACTATTTGGGCAGGCAAGCGAGTCGCATTTCGCGATTAACCCGCAATCCTTTAGATCTGGTGCAAATGTTGGGAGAAAATCCACCTGAAAGAGAACCGGTAGAATCCTTGACAAACCAAGCCATGTCTGTAACTGAAGGAACGCCTATCTTCAAACTTGTTTTTGCGGGCGAAGGAGGAGTAGGTAAAACCTCTATTGTTAACCAATACCTTAGCGGAGAACACAATGAGCCACCTATGACGGTGGGCTCAGAGTTCGCTTATCAAGAGGTGGAGTTGGAGAAACAGACAGTAGGTTTGAGTTTGTGGGATTTTGGTGGAGAAATTCAATTCCGAGACCTCATCCCGGTCTTTTGCATGGGTGCTCACGGTGCTGTGGTCGTTTTCGACTTGAGCCGTTACTCCACTTTTCGACAGATTATTGCCTGGCTAGACCTCATTAAGCAGACTGAAGACCACATACCAATAATCCTTGTTGGTTCTAAGAGCGATCTTGCGAGCGGGGGCCCCTCTGAGGAGGAAATTCAGGCGATTCGCGAGAAATATAAAATCAGAGAGTACATTACAGTCTCATCGTTAACTGGAGAGAATATCTCCAAACTGTTTTTACGGATTTCAGAGATACTCATCGAGGCCGTTAAGGATGGGGAAATAACTCCTGCCAAGTCGGTCAAGGTACCTTGTCAGGGAAATGAATCCGTCTGCGATTAAGGGTAGACAGGTATACCCCTATCCACACTAGCTTTCAAGGCATTTTATTTCTTCAAAGGCAACGTTTTTTATTGTTAATCAAAGAGAAGCCTTGCATATCGTGTGGTGGAATAAGTGTTTGAGGGTAAACGTGTTTGTGTAGTAATCCCAGCGTATAATGAGGCGGATGCCATCGGTGAGACAGTCAAGGATTTCCTGATTCCTGTAGTTGATGAAATCATCGTCATTGACAACAACTCAACTGACGACACTGCGCGTATAGCCCGTAAGGCAGGAGCAAGGGTGGTCCCTGAACCCATTCAGGGTTATGGTGCTGCAATCCGCAAGGGGCTCAATGAGGCTCTTGAAGGGGGAAACCATTTCATTGTAATTACAGAGGCAGATGCTTCATTTAGGGGATCGGATGTTGGCAAATTGCTGGAGAATTGCCGAGATCGCCATTTTGTCGTGGGCACGCGCACAGCTACACCCTATCTAGGCGAAGGAGCAAACATGGGATTATTCCTTGTAGTTGGGAACATGGCTGTGGCGAAGCTTCTGGGGCTCCTTCATGGCTATCCTCCCTTAACTGATGTGGGCTGCACTCTTCGCGTCATTAGACGCCCCATGCTAAAGGCTGTCCTTCCAGAGCTAGAGGCAGATGGAGCTGCCCTTTCACCTGAAATGATTGTGCGGGTTCTCAGACATGGTGGACGTATGAAGGAAATTCCTGTTCATTACCTAGCACGTGTTGGCACGGCAAAAATTACTACATCCCGAAGGAAGGCTTTCAGGAATGGCCTTATGATGATTCAGGTAATTCTTGGAACACCAGGGAAAATATTGGTTGGTCCTTTCCTCCGGCTCTTCAAGTAGTTCTGTAACAATCGCTAGCGTTTGTCGTGGTAGCGTAGCATCTCCTCGGCGAAGGTAATATCTTCGGGGTATGTAACATTCAGGTAGGTTCCTCCGAGGAAGTAGCCATGTACTGCATGCCCCAACTTGGTGAGGGTATTTAGTGTATCAGTTATCTCGATTTCCTTCTTTGCAGATTTGGGTGTTTTCCGGATAGCATCAAAGACTGTTTCATCAAAGATGTAGGAGCCACACCCGAGAATCTTGTTGGTAACAACTGTGGGCTTCTCGACAAGATAACGGATACGATGAGTATCCATATCGATGTCCACTGAATAGTTGCGGCGAATTAGTTCCTCCTTCTCCACCCACATGAGACCAATAGAAGCGTTGCAGCCAGTTTCGTCAAAGCCTTGGATGAAACCCGTGTGATTTGAACCCAGATATAACTCATCCCCTAAGTAGACTGCAAAGGGCGGCTTTACAATTCCTTCAGTCAGGCCAACAGCGTGACCAATACCTTCAGGGTGCGGCTGCCCTACATACTCTATGGACAACCCGAGTTCCGAGCCGTCGCCAAAGTAATCCTTCACAACATTCGATTCAGGATTAACAATGAGTATTATCTTCTCAAGACCTGCTTGTTTGCAGCGATCCAGCACGTAGGCGAGAATAGGCCGCTCCAATACCTGAATCATTGGTTTTGGTACTCTCTCCGAGTAGGGCTTAATCCGTTTGCCAGCACCTGCCGCTGGAATCACAGCATAACGGGGGGGCATTGCAAGAAGCAAAACGCTTCCAAGTGCTTAAAAGCCTTGTCAGTTTCCCCCACTAAGAAGTTTGGTAGTAGGGCGAGGATTTTTAGGCTAGCAGATTGCAGAAGCCTTTACTCTTCATTCAAGGAACACGAAGGGGCTCTGCCATGCGTTCACGAACCTATTATGCTATCGCTGTCATCAGCCTAATACTCATTGTCATCTGGCTCCACCTTGCTCTTCTTCCAGAGGGGGGCCTCTATGCTATCCTGAATGTACTACTTACTGTGAATCTATTCTGGTTGCTGCCTGCCTTTGGTCTTTTTGCCATAGCTTATGTTCTCAGAGCTGTTCGTTGGTGGCAGTTACTCAGACCCTTCAAAACAGGAGGCAATCCAGCTAACCTCTTCCCCATCATTGTCGGTGGTATCTTCCTAACCTATGTGGTTCCTCTTCGTGCCGGGGATATTGCGACACCATATTGGCTTCGAGAGAAAAGGGGGACTCGCTTTACTGCAGGACTCTCTTCTGTGCTTCTTGCAAGGCTCCTAGACTTTGCCAGCCTCACGCTAATAGTGATAGTCTTTGCCATTCTCATCTTTGGTACGGTAGCTGACGTGATGCGATATATCATTGTAGGTGGAATCATTGGTGTTGCCTTTGTCGCCTTTTTCCTCCTTATTCGTAGCGGGCGATTCGTTGGTTTTCTTTCTCGGATACTTGGTCGTTTATTCAAACCCTCTGAGCGGCTCCGAGATGATGTGCCTAAATTCGTGGAAAACGCTGCTTCCGATATGAGGACTGTGATTAGCAGTTGGAACTCTGGAGGTGCACTCCTCACTAGTGTACCCCTCTGGATCCTAGAGACCGCCAAGCTTGTATTCCTTGGTCTAGCCCTTGGTGTTGACATTCCTCTTCTAATATCCTGCTTTGCTGCCTCTCTTAGCTACATGGGCGGCCACGCCTCTGGTATTTTCTTGCCCGCAGGAATTGGTATATTCCTCTTTCAAAACATCACCCTTGGTTTTTGGCTCACAACATCAGGTGTTCCTGCTGCGGTAGTGGCGAGTATTGCCCTCTTGGATGGTCTAATCTATATCATTGGTCTTACTGTACTCGGTGTTCCCTCCATTGCGAGTATGGGACGTGGTTATCGAGAACTTCAAGAAGATGAGAGCTAGGTAACTCCTCCCTATGTTGACACTCTAGTTCTACTAAAACCAAAAGGTTAAAAGTTGTCTAGGCACTACGCTGAACCTCAAGATATCCCAATCAACTGTTTGGTGAGAATCTATGCCTTTGAAGAATCCTCCTCTTGCTGTTGTGAAGACGACTCCGAAGACTTACTTCGACGATGTTTCTCGTCTTTTCAGATTGGCAAAATTTGACAAGGTTATGAACCCAAAGAAGCGTACCGCTATCAAGCTCAATATTAGTTGGCAGGAATATTTCCCAGCTTGTAGCACTGCTCCATATCAGCTAGAGGGGTTGCTCAAGGTGTTAACCGACCTTGGCTTCAATGATATAATCGCTGTTGAGAATATGACAGTGGTCACTGATGCTCGTACTGGTATGTACAAGAACCGATTCGTGCCTGTTCTTGAGAAGTACGATATTCCCTACACGATTCTTTTGGATGAGAAGTGGAAAGAGGTGAATCCCTCCAAACCAATGGTGTTTGGTCAGGAGGACATGTTGATGCCAGAGACCATCCTGGGAGCTCAGGTCATCCATCTACCTACATTCAAATGTCATGGGCACAGCACAATCACCTGTTCGTTGAAGAACGCTTTTGGTTTTCTCAAGACTGTTCGCCACCATTACCACTTGAAGATACACGAGATTCTCGTGGACTTGTTACGTATTCAGCAGGAGTTCTGTGGTCCACTCTTTGGCTTCGCGGATAGCACCATTGCCATGGATGGAGCAGGGCCTCGCACAGGCGTACCCTATGTTAAAGATTACATCGCGGCAAGCGCTGACCTAGTTGCCCTAGATGCTCTGTGTGCCAAGATGCTTGGTTACGACCCGATGAGTATCGGTCATGTCCGTATGGCCCACGAGCAGGGATTGGGCAACGCAGATTTAGATTCAGTAGACCTGGTGGGTGACTGTGTGGATAATGTGTGCTTTGGCTTCAAGACCAAGTTAGATCCAGTTATTCGCTTTGACCGCTTATTCCGTAGCAGCCTCCTTGAGCCCCTGATGATGCGATCCGCATTCTTCAAGGTCAATGTTAAAATCAGCCACTATCTACGCGACATTTGGCTGAGGACCCGTGGGAGACGACACATCGCTCGGATCATGAAAACCAGATGGGGCAAGTTCTTCCGCACCTATCTTTAGCCCTTGACGTAAAGCTTTTGTTTAACACCCTCACAACGCTTGTAAGGGAGTACGCTGGCTGTGGACTCTGAACAGACAAGTACTGGAAAAGAACCTAGTACACTTCAACATCTAATTAGTTGGTTGAACCTTTCTGACATTCCTAAGTTACGTCGTGAATCAAGCTTCTGGGCAGGTCTCATCGTCCGATCCGCCACCATTACCACCTTCCTACTCTTCCTCTTCATCGGTGGGGATATAACGGATATGAATGAGCTTCTGTTCAAGGGATTGGCTAACCTTTTGCAGGGTACCAGTCCTTACGGTCAGTCCTACGCCTTGGCGACCTTTGGTGGGTCCTTCACCCAGTCATACTTTAACTACCCGCCCTTTGCCATCATATTTCACATCCCTGGACTCCTCTGGCCTGGTCCTCATAGTATTGGATCTCTAGATTTCATGCCGGGTTTCCTCCTTCTTCACACCTTCTTTGACTTCATTATCTATTATCGGCTTCACCAAGCAGGTTACTCCAGAGCTCCCGTTATGCTCTGGGTTAATCCAGGAATGGTCTTTGTTGATGTTGTAACCTTCATCTCATTACCCCTCCTTCTCCTTACACTAGCTATCCTAAACATAAATGACGCAGTTCGTTGCGGCCTCTACTCAGCCTTGCTAGCAGCTAGTTATCAGTTGGGAGTTGTCTTTCTTCCCTTCTTTCTGATTTACCACCTTGACAGGAAGAATTTCCGTCGTGCCATTGCTGGTATGCTACCGGTTTTTGCAGTCACACTATTTTTCTTCGTGATTTCCCCTTTTGCGTTCACCAATGACCTCTTCATCGCTCAGTTCGGTCGGCCGCCTGTCAATTGGCTTGATTCGAATCCAAGTAGCCCATTCTTTAACAGGTACTATCCGATGAGTTTCTTGTTCATGGGTTCCTTGCCTGCAATTGTCTTCAACATTGCCATTAGTCTCGGTGTTTCACCTGCCTTGGCGCCGCGTATCTCCTTACCTATGTTAATCATAGTTGTAGTTATTGCCCTTGTGTTCCTGATTCACTTTCTCCGTAATCCCCGCAGGGGATTGGCAATTCTATATCCCGGCGTCCTCCTTACTCTTCTGATTGCTAGCATGTCAGAAGGGATTGCCCATTATTGGGTCCTGACAATTACTCTACCATTTCTTGCCTGGAATCAACGTCACACCTTTTTCTCAAACCCCAGAGCAACAATTATAGGCTCAGGTTCACCTCAACCCATCGCCCTCGCTGAGGGAAAACCTAATAGCTCAGGAATACAAGCTTCAAAAAGTCGGAGAGAGGCAAGAATGTCACGACTCCCAAAATTCATCCGGCGCATCTTCGAATCCATCGATTTAGAACGTGGGGAACGATTAATCAGTAAGTTCGAGAGCCTACCCTTCATTTGTGGGATACGACGCTATATAGCGTTTTGGCCCCTGCTTGAGGACCAACTCACACTCGAACTAGGATCTGAAAGAGGATTCGGTAGCAAGGGAGTCGCAAGCTGTGTACGAACGGACCTTCGCCCAATAAATGGAGTCGACGTTGTCTGCGACGCAACAACCCTCCCCTTCCGAGATGACGTTTTTGACCGAACCTGGTGCGTCTACCTCATCCATCACATACCCGATGTTCGTCAACTACTACTTGAGGCAAAGCGAGTCTCTAGAAAAGCATATTTCTTTGATTTCATCCCCCGCACTTGGCTGCACTACTTCTCAATAGTCTTTGACAGATTATTCTTTGGTGATAAAATCCACCCGCCCTCACCTCAAGCGATGAAGGATATGGCTCCAGGACTACGCGTCTACCCCCAGGGTGCTTTGGGTGGTGTCCTATATGCCCTCTGACCTGAAAGAATAAAAGAAAGAAGAGAGCCACGAAGAAGCGGTGCGTGTTTCCATGAGTAACCCCCCTCCCTACCCATTGGTTCATCCTGCACCTGAGGTTGATGGTCTACTCTCAACAATAAGCGTTAAACTACGGCATAGCTTCACTCTTTACCGGAGCTGGTGGAAAGAAATCGGTCTAGGTGCCTATATCCGAATCTTATCTTTCATCGGCATCATGTTAGCAGCCTTCACAAACCCCCTCTTTCCAGACGTAAATGACATGAACGAGCTAATCACGCTCGGTATAGTCTATATGTTTCAGGGGCAGAACCCCTATGGGCAAACTTATGTGCTTTCAGCCTTGGGGGCAACGCCTAGTGATACCTACGTTCAGAACTTTCTAAACTATGGTCCCATGAACCTGCTGCTGCACCTTCCTTGTATGATTTATCCGTGGATGATTAATGGGGCAGGGTACATGAATTTTCAGCCAAGTTTCTTCCTCTTTCATACAATCTTTGATTTTTTGATGTTTGACAGGTTGATGCGGATGAATCAGCGCTTTGTCGCTTTGTTTGTTTGGATTAACCCTCTGTTTGTGACGCTTAACTTGGTGACTCATATGAGTGTCCCATTGCTTCTGGTAGTTTTGGGGTACGAGAATTGGAAGGATCCGGTGCAATCTGTGTTTTGGTTGGGACTCGGTGCACTCACCTACCAGTATATAGCCTTGCTGCTGATTTTTGCGATTGCCTACCATATCCGGAGCTGTAAAGGAGTGTTACTTGGTTTACTCCCATCCCTAGCTGTCCTCGGTGCTTTCCAGCTTTGGGCTGTGTTCGAGGGGCGACCCTTCGTCCTTGTAGATGATTTGTTGCTGCAGCAGTTTGGTAGACCTTATGAGCCTTGGTTCCCTGATCACCAATACAGTTGGTATACTTGGACCGGCTCTATCCCTGCCGTTGTGTATAACGTGTTGGGTCAGGTTGATCCCCTGATGGTTTTAACCGGTGGTTTGCTTCGACTAAGTACCTTAATGAACGCCATCGCGCTATCCATTGCGGTAGTCTTTCTCCTCCATATTGTCATTGAACCGAACTATAAGCGGTCTGTCCTCTATGGTGCTCTTGCCCTTCTTTTAGTATTGCTTAGTTCACCTTCTGGGATCTGGCATCATAATTTCGTTGTGGCGTTCCCGCTCTACATGACTTCTGTTGAGCGGGGGCAGCTAAAAAGGTGGAAGGATTTCCGAGTAAGGTCAGGGACCTAACGTCGCATTTAGACTGACTCTGATTTCAGTATTTCCTGAGGGATAATATTAATTTCACGCCAAGCACATTGAACCATGCTCAGACGTTATTCCCCAGATAACATTATATAGAATCCGAAAGGAGTATGAGATATTATGTGTCCCAGAAGACCATCTACTTCACGTGAAACACATCCCGAGAAAGTAAGGAAACCCTCCAAGAGAGGGAGAAGTTCTCGTCAAGTTCAAGATACCCTCGGAATAGAACGTCCCGAGAAAATAGTCAAAGACGAGTAGCTTGTTCAGTGGTCAATCACTATCCACTCTACATGTGCAATTGGTTGGTCACAACCATCATGCCCTCCGATACTTATGACCATGGAGGGGAATGTTCGTTAAGTGTTTCACTAAGATTGTGTGCTACGTTCCGTTCGTTTTCAGTAGGCTTGAATTAATTAGAAGAGTGGTACATCCTGAACGTATGGTCGTCCCGTCTTTAAGGCAATCTCTGCTTTAGCAAGTTCATGACCTACATATGCAGCATGGTCTAGTCGGGTGATGAGGTCTTTTGATAATAAAGCGGCGAGGAGTTGCTGTGATGTCTTGGCAGCGAGAACAACGTCTGGGGTTTGTGCTCGAATTGATGGAAAGTGTCGGATTACAAGTTGCTGCTTTTGTCGGTCTATATGGATTGTTAAGTATCCCGAAGGATCAAGTTTTACAGGCGATATCTTGGTAGGTGCAGTTTCTGTCGATACGCCCATATTTCCTGCCTTGTCAAAGGCTACTTCGGTGAAGCGCTTGGTTTTCAGAAGCAACAGGTCTATGCCTAGATCCTTGGGAGATGTTTGTCTTTGTTGGGCTAGGAACATCATTTGGGCAGCACGATGGAGCTCCCAGACCGCACCTCTGGTTTTGTGGCTGACCTCTGTTGTGAGCATCAAGGTTGCACCAAGTTCACTTGCCATGCCTGCAAGGAGGGCGTTTACACCGATGCTATCAGCGTCTAGTAATTCTGTGACATTCCCTGCACCCAAGAGGAGGGGTATTGACGGATAGCGGTCTGCGAATAGTGTGTAAGCGTGGATTGCTTGGCTCAGTCCTGGTGTAACAAGGGAGTCGCAGAGGAGGTCCGCTATAAGATGCGTATATCCTAGTTTTTGAGCAGCATCCAGATTGATTTTCATTTGTTGGAGACGGTCTTCGGCTGAGGTTGGTAGTTGTTGCCCCGCCTGGGTAACAGGGATTATGACAAAAGCTGCCTTTTGACGGAGTGACTTGGGGATTGCCGTCATGTTGTCTCGATCTATGCTGAGAACCAAGGAGGCGCCAGCTTTGATGGCGGCAGCGATTTCCTTTGGGTCACTTGAGTCGATGCTGATGGGAACGGGGACTGCCCGTTGAACTACCTTAACGGTATGTTTAGCGGCTTTGGAATCAGGTGCATTAGCAATCATCCCCAGGTCAATGATGGTAGCTCCACTCGCTACATATCGGCGAGACATGGTGACGAGTTCCTTGTCAGGCCTTGCTGGGGCATCGGTGATTTCAGCGACAATTCGAATGGGGTATGTGGGTCCGGTCATGATTGTGCGGCGACCACTCCCTATCTGAAGTGTTCGTGGTGGTGGCGGAATTGGTAGGGGCGTGGTTTCTGCGGCTATTAGGTCGTTTGCTGCTTTTGCTTGGAGATGTTCTAGGAAAATGTGGTCTGCCGACTCGGTTGTGGATAGAATCTCTAAGTTCCTGTATAGTGATTGGAGGATGAAGGGGAGATCAACAGCATGGCGTGGTCCCTTGAAGGTGGGGATACCTGTTGCCTCCTTTACTAGGGTTGTATCACCTGAGGTCATACCAGGAAGGAGGATACAGTCATGCTTGTCAAGGACCTGCTTTCGAAGCCTGGAGGCTACATATTTTGGGTGGAGGAAGGCTGCGACCGCTACTGGCAAGACCAAGACTTGGCAAGAGTGGATTGGTGGTGCTGTTTTGGCTGCGTTGCGGACAAGTGGTTCGGCCAGTTGACCGGTGATTAATAGGATTTTCATTGTGTATCCCACGAAAATTCAGTGATTTCTTGGTCCGGAATCCCCTGTATTTGTGTTGTTCCTCCACTGAGGTTAATGATTTTGCTTCGGCTCTGACTGGCTAACCATTCAAGGAGATTTTTGGCTACCGATAGTTTTTCTCGTTTTGTTTTGCTTGCCAAGACGTCAGAGGATAAGCTTGGCTTTGAATAGCGCCCCACAAAAACTCCTAAATCCATTCCGACAAGTCCGATATTCTTTGCTCCGAGAGCTTCTGCAAGGAAAACACAACGGTCTCCGTCGGTGAAGCCTCCAGTATTGATAACACCGGGGCGTGGACGTGCCTGCGTTGATCCCAGAACCCTATTTCCCTCCGCGCATTCTTGTAGGAGTATCGGGACATAGTGTTCCACAGTTGATGTGTTGTCCCCGTGAGCGTGCACTACTACAATCGAGCCATCCTGGTGGGCCTGGAGAATATCAGGAACCGTACCGTCTAGATCAGTTAGAACCAGATCTGGTTGGAGATCAAATTCTAGTAGTGCTGTTGTTGCACCATCTGCTGAAATCAATGTAGCTTCATTGTTGATGTTTCTCTGAGTCATCTCCGCTAGATTTCGGGGTAGTGAGGGACCTGCTCCACAGACTAGAACATTCTTATCGGTTATCAGGTTGCTAACCCTTGACAGGCGTATTGCTCTTCCATCAAGTATTCCGCTTAGCAGGTCTGCTGCTCTTTGGTCTTCTTCAATACTGTATCCGAATCTAGCTACAATCTCAAGGTACCGAGGCCACCATTCTTCTAGAGCAACCAATTATAATCGCCTACTAGGCTGACGCGTCCCAGGCTATATTATTTCTTATCATTGACCGCTGGGGTTGTTTTCTTTAATTTCGCGGCGTGCCTCCCCCATGGTTATGGTCTGTTCAGCGACGAGGTCGTGGCGATGCACGCACTCTTCATTGCGTTGTCTAAAGGAAAGCTCCATCTCGTCTGGAAGGTCGTGGAAGGCCTGGACGACATCACGAATCATATGGCGTATTGAATCCTCAACAAAGCAAGGATTCTCTAAGGCTGTTTGTACCACAGCGGCTTCATCAGGACGTTTCAATATCTCAAAGGTGCCCGAGCTCATCGCTTGCTCTACGATCTTGACTAGCTGGAGTGCGTCAATGGGATAGCCAGCGGGGATCTCAACCATGACGGTTCCATGGCTGCGTTGCATGTGGCTTCCGATTGGCAGGTTATCGATTATTTCCCGGGCTTGTTCTTGTTTTATCTTGTGGGTGCTAGTAAGTTCGGCTTCGGAGACATCTCGGAGCAGTTCTTGGGCGCAGGGACACGCTGTCATTCCGGTTGCTGTCACGCCAATCCAGCGTCTGAGGCTGGTGTCTTCTTCGCCTTTACCGCGCTTGGCTAGTGCTTTAGCCTCCATAATGCATGACTCGAAGGTGCGAATGTTGCTCTTGGGGGTAGTACGAGCATACACAGTGTCCGCTCTTCCAAAGACCTCAGCTTCGCTGGCATAATCGTGACGGCGGAGTAGGTCTTGGGCAATATCTGCACAGATGTCCTCAAGGCGATAGAGCTTCTCTGCATATTGACTCACTACTTCGACTGCTGCCTCGATGCTCCTCGATGGATGGATGCCCTTCTGGTGAGCCGGCAAATCCACATAGATATCAAAGCTGGGTACAACTATGGCGGGTTGCTCCTCGAAGAAAATACCCTGAATCGGGACTCGAATGTCGGTTACTCCAACTCGACGGACGGGTACGGCAACTGGTGGTTTTTGTGTATGTGTGTCAGGACGTGGCAACCAGCAAAGCTCCTATTGATACACTCTTCAAAATAGAAACCAACAGGATAAAAACCTTCACAAGCTACTGGAATAAATTCTACAGGTTAAATACAAGGGTTGCCTTGAAGGTGATACTTAATTAGGTGTTCAGAGGAAGATTATGTGGGAGATTCGATATGGTTCACTCCTACTGGTTAGGAGGATTCTCCGTCGAGCACTCTCTACCTTGACACCTAGATTGGAGGATTCCGATGTTGATTTCTCAACGGATAAGGACCTTTGGATTCATCACCTTACTTCTTATTGGGTTACTTTTGTTAACCCCGCTTTCACGACCCCAGTCGTTCAGTCTTTCTGAAGAGCAGTTGAAGGCATCATACACTCAAGATGAGGTATTAGGTAAGCATAGTGAAAGGCATAATTACATCTCGAATACCGCAGATGGTACGGAGTTCAGAGACCTTGGGCTAGATCCCTTTGAAGAGAGAAATCGTTGGGAGAGGGATTTTAGCTTCTGGAACACATCCCGAGAGCCCGAGGAGGTGAGGAAGACTCAACCGAGTAGAAGCTTCACAATTCCGGTGACAGCGGGGACCCCCCATGATTCTATCCTCATCACCTCCGATGCTGACTTTGCTAGTCAGGGGTGGCCTGGAGCAGGAACCCCATCAAATCCTTATCGTATTGAGAATCTTAACATCACAGCAAACCCTGAAAGTAGCTGTATCGACATTCAGGACACCCGTGTACACTTCGTCATTGCCAATTGTACACTTCACGATGCAGATTATAAATGGGCAGGCATCGATTTACAAAACGTATCCAACGGGTTCATCGTGAATAACACCCTCAATTATAACGGGTTTGGCATCCGACTCAACGCATCGTCGTGGAACATTATCTATAACAACACGATTGCTGAAGGCGAGTCGTTGTTGATTTACCTTAATCTGTCGCCTTCTAACTCTATTATTAACAACACTATTTGGTCAAGTTTGTCACATATCAAAATCAGATCCTCAAATAATATTAGATTAGTCAATAACACCTGCTCAAAGAGTATCGTTGTAGATTATTCCTTCAATGTCACTATCAGCACAAACACCTTGTCTAGAGTTGAGTTCAATGACGTGAATTCTTCTGTGGTAAATAACAACAAGTTGGGATGGTCGATGGCACTCTACGATTCCTTTTCTAACCAACTCGAACAGAACACCCTGAAAGGAACTCTCTACCTATTCGACTCTGGCAATAACTCCATCATTCAAAATTATTTTTCAGATTATGGGATTTTCATTACAAGTTCCATTGAAACGGCACGACAGTTCCTTGTACAGAGTAACACCATCAACAGCCGCCCGTTGGTGTTCTGGCAGGATCAAATTGGCGGTGCGGTTCCTCCTAACGCAGCGCAAATCATTCTCATTAATTGTACTGGAACCATCATCCGTGACCTAATAATCACTCGTACTCATAGTTGCATTCGACTCCTACATTCGCGGCAAATCACTGTCCAGAACAACACCTGTACCCCCATATTTGGAGATGGTATTAACCTCTATAACACAAATGCAAGCATGGTTGTAAACAATACCTGCATTGGCCAGGGCTTTTATGGAGGTAACGAAGGCATCGAACTCAGGAGAGGTTATGAGAATATCATCACCAACAACAACTGCACTCAGAACACATTTGGATTCTTGATAGTATATGGCAGTCTCAATGTGATTCATGACAATACAGTGGTTGAGAACAGACAAGCTGACATTCAAGTTTCAGCCACTGATAGGAATACCTTAACAAACAACACTGCCGACTGGATAAACCTCTGGTATGCTGACTCAAATAATATTTCTTCAAATTACTTAGGGGGAGAACGCTCCAGCGCTCTATTTATTGAAATGGCAGGTAACAACACGATATGTGATAACCATTTTGTTAACGGTGGCATTTTCTTAGATCAAACATACCTAATTAGACAAAGGCTAGTTGCAAATAACACGGTTAATGGAAAACCCCTCATCTATCTAGCGGACAAGGTAAACTGGACTATCCCAAGTGTTGGGGGGCAAATCGTTCTTGTTAATTGTTCTGAAATGGTTGTGTCAGATTACACGATTAGCGATTGCCATACAGGTATACTACTCCTTTATTCAAGGCGGTGTCAAGTGATGAGTAATTCGCTCACTCGTTCGGGGATACTAGTCCTTTACACCAATTCCACTCTCTTAGAGCATAACACTTGTACAGATTCAGATTATGGAATCCGCGTGAGAGGCTCAAACAACATAATATCCCAAAACACCTGTGCTCGTAACTTGTTTGGTCTTATCCTAGGTAGTGGACAAAACAATAGAATTGTGAATAATCTCTGTACCCAAAACGTATACATCGGTATTAGCGTGCATTATGATAGGAATTTGGTAGTGTCGAATAACACATGCAATTACAATTTGTTAGGCTTGGAGGTGGCCTCGTGTGAAAACGGTAGAATCGTTGAGAATAATTGTAGCCACAACTTAGAACGCGGAATTCTTATTGATACGCACTGGGGTGCTAATCTGACTCTAATCCAAAACACTTGTCATAATAACGCTCAAGTTGGAATTTATGGTGGTCACGTCAGAGACGCTTACATCTCGGGGAATGATTGTCAGGACAATGGAGGGTATGGGATTGGTATTTTCTGGTCTGGAGATAATAACATCATCGAGCAAAACTGGTGCCTTCACAACGGAAAAGATGGACTATATTTGGAGGACCTTACCAACAGTAGAATCACCTACAACGTGTTTGGTGAGAACCACCGGCACGGTATCGCCTTCAATGGCACAAGCACGAATAACACAGTGATGTGGAATGTCTTTGCCTTCAATGAGGCATCAAACGGTTTTGATAATACTATGTACAACTTCTTTGATTACAACTTCTGGTCGGACTATCAGGGCTTCGATTTGAATTTCGATGGAATCGGCGATACGCCCTATGTTATTCAGCATCCTTTTGGAAATAGTGATAATCACCCCTTGTTACAATGGCCCGGGGCAGTTGTCGTTAACAGGATGATAGGAATTATCTTCGGAGCAGCCTTAATCACTGGCATCGTTGTCATCAGCGTCTTTGGTATCATTGGCTTCAGTATTAGACATAGGCGAATGAAAAAATAACCCGAATGTCTCCTTTGAACGGTCAAGAGAGACTATTCTACTTGGATGTGAATTTTTGCCCCGATAATCTGTCTTATTAAGATGTAGAAGAGATAGCCGGCGTATGGGCGGCTGCTATTCAAAAGGAAGGAAGAGCCGGTATGTTATAGTGCTTCTTCTTGTGTACACATTTTTTTGGGGAGTTCTGTCCCAGATGAGCCTGCTTTTTACCCCCTTTGATTTAAAACAGGAAGGTTTTTTGAGGTATAAGCTGCCCCTGAAGAGTAACAGGAGTCGGCGATTCCTAGATCATGATGTTACTTCTGTACGAAAGGGACTCCACAAGCGTTCAACAACCAGTTTTAGGGGAGACATGGGGCGTTCATACCTTGTTTCTGGTCCAATCGATATCAGAAGCGATGACGACTTTGCCCTCCAAGGCTGGCCAGGTGAAGGAACACCTGGGAATCCTTACAGAATTGAGAACCTCACCATCGATCCCCACTCTTATGCTGATAGTTGTATTGACATTCGTGGCACTCGGGCCCATTTCATTATCCGTAATTGCCTGCTTGTGAATGCTCAGTGGTGGTTTAGCGGGGCTGGAGTCTTCTTGTTTGATGTTATGAATGGTCAGATAGTCAACAACACCCTAGTTGACAACGTTTACGGTGTTCGGTTGATACAGTCAACGTCGAACTTGATCGCGAACAACACGAGTTCTAGACAATGGGCTGGTATCCGTTTCGATAATTCGTACACTAATATCGTCCTGAACAACACGGTGTCTGTTAACGAGCGTGGTGTCTCACTTCAGAGTTCGAATGACAACACTATTTCAAATAATACACTGATAGCTAATGACTTTGGAGTTCACATCTATATCTCAAATGATAATACAATCACGAATAACACCTTCATCGGTTGTGGCATGTATATAACGGGTTTTTCACTACAGGATACGGAACAAGCATTAGTGGCAGACAACACTGTTAACAATAAGCCGCTAGTTCTATTGTATGATTTAGTGGGAGAAACTATCCTTGGCCCAGCGGGGCAAATCATCCTAATCAACTGTACCAATGTTGTTGTACGAGATTTCATCTTGTCCAACTGTTCTGTAGGAATTCTTTTTCTCTTCTCGAGTCAGATAACAGTGACGAATAACACTTGCTCTGCGAATAGCGGTTCTGGCATACGCTTCATATATTCAAACTATTGCACCGCAACCAATAATACCTGTATAGCTAATGGGCTTTACAACGATAGCCTCTCTGCAGGTATCTCCCTATTATACTCGCATAATTCAACCATTACATCGAACAAATGCACCAGCAACCAGATTGGGATTCTTCTCGAGACCTCTAACGACAACACAATAACAAACAACAGCTGTACCAATGACTGGAATGGTATCTACCTTCACATTACAATTAACAGCACACTGAATTACAATAGCATCAATTCGAACTACTCGGCGATTTTGATGCAATCAGCATATCACAGCGTCGTCACCCACAACAATTGCTCTAGTCTAGTTAATGATGGCATCCACATCTACGCCTCCGAACACTGCATCATTGAAGATAATTTCTGCACGGAAAACGGTGAAGCCGGAATCTCTATCTTATCTTCCCTGGAGAACGTTTTTTCCGGGAATACCTGTACGAGGAGCGGAATGGGTTTTGAGATGTACGGATCTGACGAAAATCTAATAGAGGACAACATCAGCAGCGAAAACGAGGAATACGGATTCTACATCGACTACAGTGCTGATAATATCATTTCTTACAATCTGGTTGAGCAGAATGGTCTCTGGGGCGTTTACATAACCAATCGCTCCTTGAATAACACTATCTACAGGAACTCCTTCATAGGCAACAATGGTAACGTAAACGGGTTTGATGATGGCTCTGGCAACTTGTTCGACTACAATTTCTGGTCAGAGTACACAGGCCCTGACCTTGATTTAAACGGGATAGGAGATTTACCTCACCCCATTGAAGGGATTGCGAATAACACCGATCCACACCCCTTGATGGCACCACAGGGCATTCGACCCCCGACAATGTTTATTTATCAGATGCTAATGTTATCTGGGAACATTGCTACCGTAATAATCCTTGCAGGGGCAATATTGAGATTACGTAGGCTTTCTCGAAGTAGCTGACGTCGATAGTCTGTATGGAGGTTTCGAATTGATTGATTATGACAGGATAGCATCAGAGTATGCACAACACCG
The DNA here is from genome assembly GCA_016840065.1 of Candidatus Hermodarchaeota archaeon. Lineage (GTDB taxonomy): Archaea > Asgardarchaeota > Hermodarchaeia > Hermodarchaeales > Hermodarchaeaceae > YT-063. The sequence goes on from JAEOTB010000054.1 coordinate 54,221, forward strand.
GCGGGTCCACCCAGAGGTGCTCAATCGACTCCACCTTGATAGCGGCATAGACATGAACTCGATTGTGCTTGAGGTGGGCTGCGGAACAGGAAACTACATCCTCGCCATTGAAGGACTGACGGGTGCACAATGCTGGGGAACAGACCCCTCAGACATCATGTTAGAAAAAGCGCGATTACGTTCCGAGACCGCAACCTTCCAGCGTGGGTTAGCGGAGAGTCTCGATTTCCCAACCGTGTTTGACTTTGTGTTCTCCGTTGATGTTATCCACCACCTAAAGAAACCCCGTACCTACTTTGAACAAGCATATCGAATCCTGAAGAGTGGAGGCAAGTTATGCACTGTTACTGACTCGGAGGAGATAATTCGAAATCGAGAACCTCTCGCTATTTACTTCCCTGAAACCGTCAAGGCAGACTTGAAGCGTTACCATCCAATTGCTGAGCTTCGTGAAGAAATGGAGACCGCAGGATTTGTCAAACTATCCGAAACCACCGTCGAGTTCACCTACTTGCTCACCGACATACAAGCCTACAAAGACAAAGCCTTTTCCTGCCTTCACCTAATATCAAAGGGATCATTCAAGCGAGGGATCGAAGAAATGGAGCGGGACTTAGAAACAGGATCCATAAAGTGTACACCGCGTTACCTGCTTCTCTGGGGTACTAGAATCTAGGAGAAATAGTAAAGGTGCCATTTACGATTCGGAGAGCAGAAACCAGCCAAGACTTTGAAGACTACTACTCGATAAGTTTCGACCTCTTCAAACGGTACTTTTACAAGGGTTCAAAGGAACCAGATGAGGTGCTGTTTGAAAAGCACAGAATTGAACTTCAGAAAGTAGATTTTAGCGATCCCACCCGTTCCCTCTATGTCGCACACGACGAAAAAGGTGTCTTTGCTGGGGCATTATGGGTGGGAGTGCGTGAGCAAGGCTTTGTATGGGACTTACCAGAAGAAATCCCCAGCTGGGTCTATGATGTGGAAGTGGTGCCATCCTTCAGAGGCCAGGGGCTAGGTCGACAACTTATGCTACAGGCAGAAGAATGGACCAGAGAGAAAGGAATCAAGACGATTGGGCTGCACACAAGCCATGACCTTGAAGCAGCACTCCATCTCTACAGGTCAATGGGCTACAAAGAGAATAGTGTCATCATGAAAAAGAGCCTTACAAGCGGGATATCCGTTTTACCTGACACACCGTTCACGACAAGAACGCCAAGTGCAACTGATAACCTTTCTGAGTATTATGAACTAAGAATCGATTCTTTCCGTATGCTTATCACTGATGGCGCGGCATTATCAAATGAGGATATCCGTGAACGTTATCCAGAATTCAAGGTTATCTTTGATCTGGCAGATCCTGCGCATAGGGCATATCTTGCTGAAACCGCGGAAGGCACGTTTGCTGGCTTCATCTTAGCACGCTTACAAGAAAGGGGAGAAGAGAAGCGGGCATGGTTTCTAAGCATCCACGTGAGTCCCAAGTTCAGGCGCCAAGGACTCGGCACACTCCTCGTACACAAGATCGAGAGCTGGTGCCAAGCCCAAGGATTCAAGGATGTACTGATGTTCTTGAATGTTCGCTTCAAGGGTGCCGTCAAGCTCCTCCAGTCAATGGGGTTTAAAGCCACTAATTTCTACATGGAAAAAGAACTAATCTGACCGCTTTACTACGAAAACCGATCCTTTGGAGAAGTCAACGGTTTGGATTCTATTGAGCGTTATTTAAATCTAGAATTTGAGTGTTCTGTCGGTTGAGAGGTAAAGAACCTCTGTGATGATGTCGACTGTGATTTCGGGTATCTTATTTGGTGACCTCGTGTAGTAGGTGATTCCTTTATCGACGGCGATGTAAACATAGTATTTGTCTATGACTCCTACCCGCCCCTGAATGACCTCAAGGCCCTTCCCAGTAATAATATCGATGAAGTCTTCAGACTTGACCTGTACTACTATTGATCCCGTCACTAGAATCTTCATTGCTTTGATTGGTTCTACTTTTGGTTTTCCTTCAGTCATCTCGTGATTCACCATCCGATTGTGGGATTCACCTTAATTATCTTCAATCCTTGTATCTAAGACGTGCTTTGAATTTTGGTATTAAGATATCAACTCGGATTTCTGTTAACTCGACCTTCGATCGGGTATAGTACACGATTCCTGGTTCAAGGGTGTAGTAGTAATAGAAAGCCTTTCTGATTTCTTTTCGGCGAATAACAGTAAGGCTCTTTTCTAGCACAATCTCGACGAAATCTTCAGGTGTGACCTGTAAGAATAGACCTGCATAACCCCACGCATGGCAGAGGGGTTCGATTGGTTGGATTTTCGTTTTCGCTTTTGGCATCTATTGTTTCACCATCCGGTCCTTGTGAAGCCGTGGGCTCCCCGAGCTTACGGGAATCAGAGAGATACTTGCCTCCTTGGCTGCAAGCACAATCTTCTGCACATCTTCGGTGTTACGGGGCCAGACCACTCCAAGGGGTGTGCTGGGTTTTGTGAAGCTTTGGTCCTTTGAGTACTGTTCAAGGAGTTCGGGGCTCCAAGAAACATTCTCTGAGCCAGTAATATCAACTAATTTTTGGAGAATGGGGTGTTGTGTCAAGAAGGAATTTCCACCTATTCGTGTATGGGTTTTAGGCTGGCGCGTATCGCTTCTGAATGTAGATGCCGAAATAGAGTTCCAGTGGGTAGACTGCGAATAGAACTGCTGCTACTGCATCAATCAGGCCGACCGTCAGAGCTGGGTCAGAAGGAAAGGGGAAGATTAGTGAGTTAATCATGAAGTCCCGCCCTGATGTTGCGAAGGGGAAGAAGGGACGCCACATCCAATCCATCACCGGATTGTTCAGGTATAGTGATACGCCGGCGAAGGACATCACTGCGAAACTGAAGTAGGCAAGGAACTTGGCAATGGGGATACGGGTTCTGTGACCGTACCTATCACCTATGTAGTAGGAGAGGAACCCGAAGAGGATTAGTAGAAAAGGGTCAATGAGGAACATTATTCAATCACCATCAATGAATTAGGTTCTATTCGTCTCATATTCTTAAGAATTCTTTTACTATTCTAACTCGGCCATGATTTTCAAGCGGATGCCTAAAGGCTGATAAATGAAGTTGTGTGATGTTCAGTGGTGGTTCCTTTGGTTTCCTTCACCCCTTCTTCGCTACGTAGGATGGGCTTTGTCCCTGGAACTGTCGTGGAGACTATTCTTACTACCATCGCATCAGATGGCACACCGAATGCTGCACCAATGGGGGTCTGGGTTCATCCAGGCTCAAATCTGGTAATCCGTCCCTATGCTGAGACACAGACTGCCAAGAACCTGCTTGAGGTACCGGAGGCGGTCATCAATATCACCGATGACTCACGCATCTTCTTCAATACTGCGTTCAAACGCCGTGGAACCGATACGGAGGACTTCTTTTTTGACCCCTCAAAGAGTGTAAGACCACCACGGCTTCGTGGGATGCTTGGCTATCTTGAGGTGGAGATTGAGGAACCTCTGAAGCCCCAAGAAATAGAGAATCCCCTTGAGTATGAATGCAAGATAAAGGAGGTGGATGCTCCTTCTAGGCTACCTCAGGTCTACTCACGGGCTCGTTTTGCTGCTATCGAATCTGTGATTCATGCTACTAGGATTGTTGCTTTATCTGATTCTGATCCTGACCTAACAGAGAGACTTTACAGGCTCGTCCAGGAATATCACAGTCTAGTTCACCGTATTGCACCGAATTCGGTTCATTCAGGTGTGGTGGACGATGTTCTATATCTAGTAAAACAGTTGGTATATTGGCTATGACCTCTGACAACAGGACTGTCACAGTGGAAGCCGGGGCACGCCTTCACCTTGGGTTCATCGACCCTCTGGGAGGATCGGGGCGCAGGTATGGCTCCCTGGGCGTAGCCATTCGCCGTCCATTCTTCTCCCTAACTGCTGAGCGTATGAAGCGCGGTGTTTCAGTGAAAGGCCCTTCAGGTCAGCGCGTTCGAAATCTTGTGAGAATTTACAAGAGGTACTTCGAATATACTGGAGGATTGAGGGTTACAGTCCATGAGGAAATCCCAGAACATATTGGGTTAGGATCGGGAACACAGATGTCGCTAGCCTTAGGCACAGCCTTCGCAACTCTATTGGAACAAGAGGTGAACATCCAAGAACTGGCTAAAACAACCGGACGAGGTGAAGTTTCTGGAGTCGGTACAGCCACCTTTGAGAAAGGCGGATTTGTCATCGATGGAGGTATCCCAGTTCCAACAGAAGACAAGGATGCTAAGGTTGCTGAAGGCTATGTACCATCCCTTCTTTTCCATCATGAGGTACCAAAGGATTGGGTGTTTATAGTTGCACTACCGAATATCCCCCGTGGCTTCAGTGGTACCGCAGAAGAGCAGGCATTCTCCAGGATGTCACCAGCCCAGGCGGAAGAATCTAATGAGATTGGCAGGCTTGTGTTGATGCAGCTCCTGCCTGCTCTGGTTGAAGACGATATCATTGGCTTTGGGCGGGCACTGACTACAATTCAGCGGCTCGTTGGGGATTGTTTTGCCCAGGCCCAGGGTGGACGTTTCGCAAATCCAGTGATTGCTACATGTATCACAGCTATGCTTGAAGCGGGAGCCTACGGTGCAGGGCAGAGTTCTTGGGGACCTGCCTGCTATGGACTGTCAAGAGGTTCTACCGCTGTGATGGCAATCAAGCAGGCTATCTCCCGGGTTTTGGATGCCACAAGTGGTGGCACAATCATTACTACTCAGGCTAACAATTATGGTGCTCGTGTAATCACTTCACCATAACGCTTTATGCTTCCCTTGTTGGAGCCCTGTTTGGGCTGCTAGGCTTCTTTATACATTTGGCGAATCATTTTTGCCTGTGGTAATGAAATCCAGTCCAGCACTGAGCCGCCGCATTCTCTTAGTTGCATCGCCTCAATAATTTCCTCGTAGGGCCCTCCTGCAAGGCCATCAGCAAATATTGCTGCACCCTGAGCAGCCTCTTTGGATTTGTCTCCCAACCGAGCTATCTGTCTTACTGGGACACCAAACTGGGTCATGCGTTTTTCTAGGTCTTTGGCTAGCTTGCCTACCCGAGTGAGTCGCCCTGAGAGGAGGATTTCTCGTACATCAGGCACTGCTACCTTTAGCTGAGCTACGGCTTTTGCAAGTCCTTCAGCGACGCCATTCCAAGCTGCTTGTGCTCTTTTGTCACCTTTGGCAAGGCGTTTCGCGAAATCTTCTGGGCTAAGATTCGGTTCACCCATCATCGAGAGAACCCCTCCTTGGAAGAGGGTGCCTTTAGAGAAGCCGCGAAGCAGATAGGCGAGTTCACCGTCCATTCCACCAAGAGTTAGGAAGCCTGGACCACCGATTGTGCCTCCGACGCCGTCAACGACTAATCCCTTGTCGGCAGCCATCGCCGCTGGGTAACCGTATCCTAGCTCAACAACGATTACTGATGTCTCGTTATAGGGGATGCCAAGACGTTTGGCTTGGTCATAAACGCCAAGTATTGTGCAGCATAATTTGTCTGCTGTGCCGAGGTCGATGCGGTTATGCTTCCGCCATACTGGGACAGAGTCAAGGTGGATTACGCCTGGGATGAACATCATTTCAATATCGGATTTCTGAACTAGACGCACCATGTCCTTGATAGCTTCTAACACTGGTATCTTGTCATCGTCGTGGCGTACAAGGACTAGCTGGAAGAATTCTTCGTCTTCAACCTCTTCAGAGTAGAGAAGTGGAAGGCCATATCCGCTGGGTCCAACTACAAGATCGATGTCGCCAGCTTTGTTAATCACATCAAGGATGCATTGGGGGTCCTTGGCCACATCCACGCTTGTGATGCTCGACTCGAGGAACACCTTCCCATCCTCAAGTCCACAGAAATCAAAACTACGAGTACCTGGGTCAATACCAATTACGCGAACCATTTTTTCCGAACCTCATCATATGATTGATCTCTTGTCACTATCGAGTCTTCGAGGTTCTTGTTACTTAAACATTTGTCCTTTCCTCTCATCAACAAGTACAAAAAGCTAGAAACAAATAGCCTCTGATTGTGGCTTGGTTTAGTACTGCTTTCTAATAGTTAAAAGATTTTATACGCGAATAACTATAGGTCTATTGCAGATAGCTTCGGCGGACGCGTATGAGGAACGCGTTTTAGGTCGTGAGGAAAGATGTCGTTTTCGGGTCTAGTCAAGAAACACTGGGTCTATGTTCTTGTAGTAATAATTGCGGTGATTATAGGCGTTCTTGGCGTCCTAAATCCAGTAACCCTGCCGAACCCCCTTGAAGGGTTGCCTTTCGAAGACGTAATGCTTCTAGGTCTTTCGATGAACTCACTGATTCTACTTTGGGGCGTAGCCATCTACCTGTTTTATCGATGGGTGATTACTGGGCAGCAGATATCATCGACACTATGTTGGGCGATAGCATTCCTAGTCTATGGATTTCTCTTTGTTGCCATGAGTGCCCAAGCCCTTGGTGTACCATGGGCCAACATGAAAAACGCACTGGTCTTCTTCGAGTTTCGCCAAGCGATGATCTGGTTCCTCGCCTTCCTCTGGCTCGGAGTCGCCATGCGACTGACTGAGAACTCACAGGTTCGCTATATCCCAGCTATATTGATAGTAGGTGTGAGTTATGTCTGGTTCGCATGGTGCTTGATTTCTCTCTATGGTGTCGTTCCCGATAACGTCTTGATTGATACGATTATGTATGGCTTTACCTTCGGTGTCCTGATTCCCGTTTGCTTCACGCTCGCGTACAGTTTCTTCCTTTATGGCCGCAAAGGAGGAATCAAAGCGCCCTATTACCTTGCTGCTGGGTTCACTTGGCTGGGCTTAACTTATGGCAGCTGGGCTCCGTGGCATGGAACCAGTTTCTATTTCATCTGCTATTTCCTGTTCATGATATCACTAATACTCATAGCCATAGGCTTTTTGATGTTGTCAAGAGACGTGGAGCTCCAACGGCTTCGTTCAAGATAGACCACGTATAAAACGAAGAATCTTACCAGGTGAAATACCTAGGATTAGTTCAAGTAATTCGTTCGATATGCTAGTAAAAAGAAAAGAGAGGAAAGAGAGGCGACTCCTCTTTCCATTTGTACATCCAAGGAAGGTTCTATTTTCGGAAGTAGGTCAATGAAGGATCTGGTCTGCCGACAAAGCAGATGTATCTGAATCCGTATTTCTTGATGATATTGAAAGCCTGTCTAGCTTCTCCAGCGTTGCTCTCAAAGTCCATGATCCAATGTGATCCCTCGACAATCTTCCATCGTCCATTGATTTCCTTTACTTCGATATTGGCTGGGTTGAAGCCGATTGCGTCTTCACCCGGGAATGGACCAGAGGGAGCCATTCTGCCAACGAGGAAGTAGGTCATCGAAGGGTCAGGTCGTCCCACAAAGCAACTTCGGTTCATCCGGTAGTGCTTGATGATGGAAAAAGCTAGTCTAGCCTCTGCTTCGAGGTTTTCAAAGTCGAGAAGCCAACGGCGTCCTTGAATGATTTTCCAGCGTCCACGGACTTTTTTGACTTCGATTCGGTCGGGGTTGAAAGTAAGGCAGTCTTCTCTGACTGGTCTACGTATTTTTAGTCGTCCTTGCCATCTTGGTGGTCTACTCATATTCAGTTCACCGTTTATCTTCGGGTCTTGCGTGGTTTATATCTGCTTTCTTTTTCCTATTGGTCTTGAATTTGTAGTCCGAGGCGTGTGAAGAAATCGTTTAGGTCGATGTTTCCGCCGCTGATTATGACTCCGATTTTCTGGTCCTCCATAGGTAATCCGCTGTAAAGGAGTCCTGCCATGGAAACGGCGCCTGAGGGCTCTACGACGAGTTTCATTCGTTCCCATAGTATTCTCATCGCGACGAGTATTTCCTTTTCTGATACAGTGACGATGTCGTCGACCTTGTCACTGATTATTTTGAACGTGTGGCTTCCCAATGATGTGCGAAGGCCATCGGCTATCGTCTTGGGGTCAATTGAGGGGAGTATTTTACCTTCCTTAAGAGAACGGTAGGCGTCATCGGCGTTTTTGGGTTCCACACCGATTACATTCGCGTCTGGGCAAAGCCCCTTGGTTGCGATTGCTGTACCGCTTAGTAGTCCGCCTCCCCCAACTGGTGCGAAAATCCAGTCTAACGGACCGACTTCTTTTATCAGCTCATAAGCTGCTGTGCCGGCGCCGTGGATGACACGGAGATCATTGTAAGGGTGGATTAGGGTGTAGCCATGTTCTTCAATGAGTTCTGTTGTTCTCTTTTCACGGTCAGCTGCAGAATTGCCACAGGTTATGATTTTTGCGCCGTAGCCGCGAGTTGCTTCCATCTTTATTGGTGATGAATTCTTTGGCATGACTATTGTAGCTTTGACGCCAAGCAGTATTGCAGCTAATGCCACTGCCTGTGCGTGGTTGCCTGAGGAGTGGGTAATGACTCCCTTTCGTCGCTCCGTTGTGGACAGCTGACTGATGGCGTTGTAGGCTCCTCTGAACTTGAAGGCACCAACCCGCTGGAAGTTTTCGCACTTGAAAAACACCTCTCCACCTGTAAGAGTGTTTACAGTCCGGCTAGTCATAACGGGAGTGTGATGAGTGACCTGTCGAATCCTGGCAAGGGCAGCTTCTACTTCTTCAAACATCTTGGACACAACATTCGCTGAAGCAACGAAGGAATATAGCGTTTCCTATCCACTAGCCTTTCGGTAGTGGACGGAGTTGCTTGTAAATCGATTCAACGGTTTGCCATGCACCTTCTAGTGCCTCTTTATGGGTTGAAGCCACAGAATTCACAGTGCAGATAGGGTCCCCAAAGCCTGCGTGGCTACCTGGGATTGGAATATCCACGACATCAGGAATGAATCTAAGATCGGGAATCTCACAATGTTCCCGAGCGTAAACGATGATACGAGCACAGCTAGATGTGTGCAGAGGCGCCTCATCTGGGAGGTTTCCTTCGCAGGCAGCAAGATGTTGTTTCACTTGGTTGACACCCGTCGTTAGTTCTATGGCTTCAATGGTAGCCTGAAAACGGGGGTTAATTTCCATGAAATAAGGTGTGCCGTCTTGTGTAATTACAAAGTCGAGTCCGTTACTTCCTAGAAGTCCAAGGCTCTCAGTCATCTCTTCTGCTGTCGAAGCAAGGCCTGATAAGATAGAGGAGTCCGCCTTTAGAGGGATTACATTTCCACAGTAGGCTTTAGTGCGTTCTCGCCCCAGCTCTGGAAGCCCGATTAGTTGTTCATTGACTGAGACGGCACATGCTCTTTGACCAGTCCCGAGGACTGAGACACTGGCGTCTGTTCCTACTACTAGTTCCTGTACAATAACGGGCACTGAATCGAACGCATGATGAATCGCATAGCTGGCGGCTTCTTCTTCGGTACGTAGAACTCTGGTGTAGAAGCCACCGCTCCCATGATAGGGTTTGACAACGACTGGAAGAGCCAGTCTAGTAACTGCGTTCTTGAAGGTCTTTCGGGATTTTGCTGACTCTCCTACTGGAATTTCCGCGCCACAGCGCTGGGCCAAGTCAGCTGTTGCCTTGCGGTCGCGTGCAGATTTCAAGAGTTCAGGTGTATTACCTGTAAGAGGTCCAAGATTTGTTAGTGCCTCCCATTCAGTGGGGTTGTCATCGAAGCCCCCACCAACTAGTACATGCTGAACCCCACCACGCCCTATAAGGATTTGTTCTGCGCCCTCAATTAGTGTCTGTGTTGTGGGAATCGATGGACGGTCTGGACGTGCATCGGGTTGCTGGTCGAGCACCGCAATATAACGGTCTGCCCACAGTGATAGATCTAGGTCACCCCAATAATCAACGGCAAGAACACGAAAGCCTGCCAGCTTTGCTGAACGAGCCAACGGGCGGACATTGAATCCAATGGCAAGTACCCAAGACTCCTCGACAGGTGATGAATCGGAGTGAGCGGTCATCAAGGGAAAATCCTCAGCCATATTCGCTATCTAAACACACCAAGACCCGAACTCAACTATCTCCTACCAAAGAATCACTAATAAAACATTCCCAAATATGGCAACAATGGAATCTAATCACCTCTACACAAAATATATGAGGTTTTAGATAGAAATTCAATATGCAGAAACCCAGCGCCAGGAGCAACAATGAGTATCATTAATCTCAACCCAGATGAAGTAACGATTCAGATTTTCTGTAAGACGTGTCAGACCGAGATAGAGGTTACTATACCTCGTCTTGTGATTGACAATGCCAAATCCTTTCCAATTGCACACCTCCACCTTCACGGGGACCCACCACATGGGTTAACACTCTATATTGATCGACATTATGGGGTTAGGGGAACCGAACTAAGCGAAGCAGTCACAATCGAGAAACCAAAGGAAATTGCGCCCCTCACTAGCTTAGTATTGCTCCGGGTTCCAAAGCGACTTAAACAAACTGCGTTAGCTATGTTGAAGCTGCGGCAGGGTTCTGCCATAGAGGTTGCGAACATGACTGGTAAGGACCCAGCAGTCGAATCCCAATATCTGGGTCAGCTTTGGCGTATGGGCTACCTGATACGGACTAGAGTCCAACAACATTACCAGTATCAAATCGCGCAAGCAAATCCTTAATACATCAATAAACTAAGGCTCTATTGGACTTAGGAGTAACCGATTATGTCTGGAGCAACTATTCACAAATCCATCTCAATTCACTCCTTTAAGGGAGGAACCGGGAAATCAAATATCTCATCTAATACTGCTTTGACCTTGGCAAGGCGAGGACACAGTGTTGTCCTTCTAGACTTTGACTTCCGGGCCCCAAGCTTATCCACTTTATTTCAGATGAAGGATGGAGTGAAGTATTGGTTAAATGATTGGCTGGACCAGAAGTGTGAACTCACAGATGCATTGGCAGACCTGACCAGCAAGTTTGGTACAAAGGGCAAGTTTCAGGTCGGCTTTACCAACCCGAGCGGCGATGCCATCAATGAGATGACTCAACACGGCTTAGATGAGGCCTGGCAGGCAAGAGTTCTTCAGCTAATCCTTGACGCGAAGGATACGCTCTTTGAAAGGCATGGAGTGAATTTCATAGTTTTCGACACCAGCCCAGGTTTTGCCCTAAGCTCAATAAACGCCATTGTAGCATCAGATCATCTAATTCTGGTTCTGAAGGCTGATCAGCAGGACTTGGTAGGAACAGAGCAGCTAATCAAAGGAGTTTATGACCAGACTCTTGGGAAGCAACCAGAACTAATACTGAACAAGATGCCTGTTAGCATTCTCAAGTCTAAGGAGAAGTATGAGAGGATTCTAGGTGAAATACAGCAACAATTAGGAGTCAGAATCGTCTCTGTCATCGCTTGTTTCTGTGAAGTCTTGGAGAACCTTGGTAGCCAACTCTTCGTGATAGCGAAACCTGAACATCCCTTTACAAAGAGTATCGAACATCTGGCAAGTCACTTTGAAAAAGTGAAGTAGATAATGAGGTGATAATTATGGAACCCGAACTAAAAACTCTAGTAGATGTGTATGGTCGAGAGAACCTCCCCACTCTTTTCTGTTTATTGTTGTCCAGAGAACCTATCTTAGTGACAGGACAAGCGGATAGCGAAGCACTATCAATCCCATTGAAGATATTCACGCCTCACCGACGGGTTGTAACTGATCTTGATGTAACGCAAATATCACCATCCACCATAGTTGAACGCCTAAAAAGGGTTCAAGCCCAGACTTCTGGGAATTACGTGGTTGTTTTCCAAAACATTCCATCGGATTCAATATCTGAATTTGTGGAGCATCTGGACAGCTCTGATTTTAATCACAGCTGGATAGGAAACATTTCAACTCCAGTTGAAGTTGACGCTGTCACCTTCAGCATTGAGACAAAGGAGTTTCAGGGTGCTAAAATGGCCCTACCAATCCTAACTTTCGCTCAGACATTGCTTGAAAAGGTATTATCAGGACAGCTCTCGCTGGAGAATTTCACCCAAGAACTAAGTAACCAAATCAGCATGGCTGAACAGCTCTATAAAAGACTAACCAAGCTCAAAAAGGCCGAGGACCTTGTAGGATTTCTTGGTCTGGACCCTCAAACCACCAACTTCGATGATATGTCCACACTCTTCCAACAAGAATATGGACTGCCCCTTGCTGATATGCTTCACCAGAGACTGGTTAAATTCACCCGCTTAACCAAACTTTCCCAAATCACCTCCTTGACTCTGCTTCGACTACCCCAGCATTTGAAACTAACTGCTATGGCGATGCTTAGGCTCAGGAAAGCAACAGCTGGTGAGGTCAGTAAGCTGACTACGAGAACTCGGGGGTTAGAATCAAGGTATCTAAACGACCTAGCTAACATGGGCTTTCTCTGGAAAGAACAGGAAGGGCGCCGTGCCTGGTTCAGTATTAAATCAGCAGCACCAACTCCAGGAACTGCACCTGAACCTCCCTTCTAGGCGATTCTAATCACATCGAGTAAATACAAGAAATTACAACCTCATAGGCATTGACTATCCCCAACACCAAAAAGAATATACTATTCTAGTTGGTAAGTTTTTAGATAACAGAAGGTGAAAAAGATGGCAGAAGAGGAAACGGACAAAGAGTTACAACAAATAACCCTTCGGGAACGTAACCTAGAATTCTATGAAGCAGCCCAAGCTTGTTTCGCGTGGTACCGAAAGAGTCGTGACCATAACTTTGCGGTCCGAGGATGCGAGAACCTCTCAGCGAGTGCGTGGCAAGCGAAGGATAAGGAAGAGATGGATCAGCGGCTTAGAGAGGTTGTCACGCAATGTCAAACTGTCGCTGCTAATCCGATGCTAAGTGACTCCCAGCGCGCCCAGCTTCAAGGAATGATTTTGGAGTCAGAAGGTTGGCTTTCCGATCCGCCCGACGCAGACAAGTTCATCGAAGCTGTCAAGGTGTATGTCGATTCAGGAAACGTCTATTACGCCCTACAACTCATTCCCAGTCTAATTCCCTTTGTCCCCATGGAAAGACAGATCTACTGGGCTGAGTATGGAAACCAACTCGCCGAACCTCTGCCAGATGATCACAAGAACATTTTCTTCATTCTCTTCTCTGACCCGCTGATAGCTTATGTTGACCTTGAGAAGAAAACGAAAATAGCCGAAGAAATCTTCAAGCGAGCTGAGGCCCTTTCTTCTTCTACTACTGATAGCCACCTCAAGGAGTTAGCTATACTCAAGGCTCTGAATACAACCCACCAGTACGGAGTAGAGAGGGACCGAGGTCATGAGATTCGACAAGCAAACTTGGATGGGCTTGAGCGAGCGCTTTCTAATATTCACTCCAATCTTTTACGTGGGATCATGCTACAAGTCCTAGGTCTTTCTTATTATCGGCTAGCTGAAAGAGAAAAGGTTCCTGACATGAGGAGTACTCTATTCCAAGAATCAAGTGGTTTTGCTCAGGAATCAGTTTCCACCTTGGAACGGACGCGAGCATACGGAGAGTTGTTTAACTCCTATATTCGAGCAGGTACAACTTTTCTTAGCATCGCAGAACTGGCCAAGGATATCGAAAAACGTAACGAACTATATGGATTAGGTAAGGAGTACTTGCAGAAGGGACGAACGATAGGGGCTAGTACTCAGCTAGTACAACTGCGTGCTAACGTCGCCATCAATCTAGGAGTGGTTATTGAACGCATGTTGTGGCTCGAGACCGACCTTGAACGTAGAAGGGAATTGCTTCAAGAGGCCTTTGATTTACAGTTAGAGGCTAAGGAGCTCGCTGAGCAAAGTCAGGGATACAGGATGGCAGGTTATGCTAGTATGAACGCTAGCGAGTTCTGTGGGCTGATTTCAGACTTGGTATCCAAGCTCAGTGAGAAACAGAAGTGGGCATCCCGCCAACTTGGGCTTGGTCGTCAGAGTATAGAATTTTTGAAGGAAACCAAGGATTGGCGAGGTCAAATGGGAGCATACACCAATGCAGCCTTCGCTTATGACAAGTTGGCTGAAGTATCTCCCTCCCTTGAAGAGAAACAGAAGCATCTCCAAGAGATGCTTAAATTTGCCTTGCAGAGCCTTGAATTAGTTGAACAGGTCAATGACCCCCTGTCAACAGCCTTCGCATATCAGAAAACAGCGGACGCCTACCGTAAGCTTGGAGTTATTTCCGGGGATGTTGAGAAACTAGTTCAAGCTATCAAGTTCTACGAGCTATCCAAGGTAGATTACGAAAAGACTGGCGAGAGACACAAGCAGGGAGAAATCAACACCATTCTTGCTGATACGCTGTTGATTCGTTCAGGTCTTGATTCAAAGTTGCCTGCAGGAAAGCGTCAAGAAATACTTCAGCGATGTCAAAGCATCCATCGTACAACATCGGAATTGTACAACCAGCTTTTCCTCTTCCATAAAGCTGGTGAGAACCTCTGGAAAATTGGGCAGATACACCTTATCAAGGGTGAGCACAACGAAGCTCGGGAAGCTTTTACTGAAGTGAGAGACGCCTTCAACAGAATTGCGCGTATGGTACCTGCACTTGCTGAAGGATACAGTTTGTTCATTAAATTCTCCGAAGCCTACATCAGGATTCCTGACGGGTTAGCTAATTTCGCAAGGGGCGGCTATTCAGAGACTGAAAAAACCTTCAACGAAGTTGCTTCCGAGTTCACAAAGGAGGCAGAGAGTAGCCTCCGCCAACTCCGTCAACTCCTAGAGGCTGCAAACTCTGTTTGCCAATTCGTAACCACTGGAAATTCTGGCCCAGCAGAAAAAGCGAAACAACAATTGAACCGCCTCAAATCTACACTACAACCTGATGCATACACGCTACGTCTTCCATTCAGTATCCATGATTCGATAAGGAAATTACTGTCCTTCATCGAGGATCCAAGTCAAAGCTTTCCTCCACCCCTCATTGACCTTCCACTCGAGGAGAAGATGTTGACAATTGCCCAGACTGGACACTTGGTTCGTACAGCCATGAGTTTGTATCAAGCCGCGTCTCAGCATCAAGAAACCGAAGTCGCTGCGCCAACAGAGGAAACTATCCGCTCCTATGTCGCTCGAATAAGTCAAATGGTTGCCTCCCGAGCGTGACCCACAATCCAGGTTAGTGAAATAGAATGACGCGCACTATCACACTGAGTTATCTTGTTGCCTTTAGTTTGGGTGTCATTTCCTTTGTCCTGTTAATGACATTCCTTGGTTGGGATTTGATTGCGTTCACCAACCCAACCTTATTGTTCATACCTGCTCTCTGCTCTGGTATCGTCATGAAGGTTCTCGGCGGATTAGGTATAGCGATTAACTACGCGGTGTTTTGTCAGTTAGTCTTTAGGACTTTCTCAGGCTCTATGAAAGGGCGGAAGGGACGAGTAAGGACCTTTAAGGTGATATTATTGGTCGTTGCCTTTGTGCTTTGTGGGTATGCGTTGTATCGCATCATAGGTGCCTTCTTCCTGTCGCAGCCTCAGACCCTCTTTGATCTTATACTGAATATTTACGGAGCAGTATCCCTGATGGTCTGGATTTACATTCTCCCAGCAATTCGGGGCAGCTATGGTGAAGGCGACAAGAGTGTGCTGGATCGCATTCGTGCGAAGATAGGGAATGCCCGGTTTTCTCTGTGGAAAGGATACCGTTATCGAATTCGTCGAGATTATGGCACAGTACAGGCAGCTGAATATGAACGTCTACAGGGGAGCCTTGATGATGTCCGTGGGCAGTTGAGTGGCCTCCTGTTGCTTCCTCTCGCGTTGATTCTGCTCTTATTCCCTCCGCTAATAGGTGTGGTTCTTGTTCTTTGGGTTAGGCTTTTCTCGTTGAAGAAGAGGCCTCTAATGAAAGGAGAACGGCTCATCCTTGGGATTGTTAGTGCCAGTATCTTGATGATGAGTCTTTTCATCAATCTATTCATGAGTATGCCCTCGATGACCTCATATCTTGATTTAACCTATGGTTTTGCGATTCTTGCAGGTGTTTTCCTTCTGGCTTACCTCGTCCTCAAATCCTAGCCCATCTCGGGCTTCTAGGGAGTGGTTAGTTCTCTCCGCTATCTGTATCAAGTGAGGGGTGCCAAAGTGGGTTGCCTACCAATGCAGCAACGGAATCCGGCAGGTAACAACAGGAGGTTCATTATCTCTTCTAGTTGGGTTAGGGGTTCACAACTGTCTACTTGTTCATGCATTATAACACCACCTTTACTTTTGCATCACGAGGTTCTGGGAGCAAATCCTCACCGATGATTTGACTCAATCGGTCAAATTCGCTTAGAATTGAGCCGTCAGCGTCAACTGCAATACAGGCACCATCTATTATTCGTGTTTGAATTGTCCCCTGAGCATTGGGATTGCCTTTCAATCCAGGTGCATCAAGAACTCCTTGCCTTAATGCGAGAATATAGGTTTCGGGGTTCAAGAGTGGATGAACTGCTTTGTTTTGAGGCAGTTTCATTAAAACACTCAGCAGCATTTTCGCTTCCGATACGAGCTGTTCTTTACGTTGTATGATCTTTGGATCTAGCTGATAGTTCGGTAGACCTTGTAAACTTTCCTTGACTACTTGTCGTACAATCTTACAGCTTGTAATGATATCGCTGGGCGTCGCAGCATGATCTGCTTCACAGAACCCAACTACATGGAATATACTTGGTTTCAGATGCATAGCGGTATAGGCTGAGGCTGCGATTTGTCCCTTCGCTGCATCCAAGTCGACAGGAAGGCTAAGGAGCCCAGCTCGAACTTGTCGATGAACCCTGAAGAATTGATCCTCTAAGGTTTCAATTAGCTCTATCGTTGCCCACATTTTAGCAAGATCCATTACTGGTGAAACACCTAGGGGCGTATTCAGCATAAACTGAGCGATGTAATCACGTGTACCTACAACTTTTGCAATATAGGCTGACCAGTAGGCTGCCGCAACAGCAATTGTGTCATGAGCTTGGCGAAGGCTCCAGTGATGTGGCTCGTTCACCTCAACAGGGATACGATGCTGCGCGTGCCACCGAAGATTTTCGATATTCTCGCGAATAGCGAGAGCTAGAGACCGTTTACTTCGTCCGTCAAGAACACTATACCAATTGATTGGTGTTGCATTCCAAGCACTCTTAATCGTCTTGTCTAACAAGATTGCCCATTGGGTTAAATCCTGAGTACCACTGTAGCAACGAAGTAACGGGTAATTCCCCTGCTGCGCAGCTTGATAAATTGAAATCAAATCTTGCTCTGACCGGACAGGTACACCACCTGCCCCTTCGAGAGAGGCGACCATTTCATCAGGACGGAAGAAGAATTGCTGAGCGTTCTGGTCAGGTGCTATGGAAAGGATATCCAGACACCTACTTCTGGCTATTTCTCCAACACCTTGAATCGTCTCTTCAAGGCTGGGTAAACCAAAATGATGTCGGATTAGCGGCCAGGGGCTTCGCTGAGACATTCGAGGCAGTAATGATTTCTTGTAGATACCACTTCGCGAAGATAAATGGGAACCAGTCATCTTCTCAGGTGAACAACCACTAGATAGAAACATCAACACCTCTTCTTCTGTGGCGCTCCCATCAAAACAATAGTCGAATATTTTAAGCGGGTGAACTTTTTCAACAACTGGTGTTGTTCCACCAAAAATCCATGTTCTAGGAGTAAGCTTACGACGCTTCAGAGCGTGTGCCAATTCTTTGACGAGTTGATAAGCAGCCTTTGGCGTAAGCCGGTAACTAAGCGCTACGACGGGCGCATTGGTTTGTTCGACCTCATCAAGAATGGTTTTCACGGGAATTGCAGGCCCAAGAAACTTGGTTGAATAGCCCTTGGCGTCAGCAAGTTGCAGGAAGTTGAGGATTCCCGCAACGTGCACACAATTCCCCAGACAGGCACCTAGAATCAATTTCCCTTGAGAGGTGGAGCCTGTCATATCTATTCAACACTCTCCATTTCTTCATCTAAAGACAGTAATATATCTGAATGAGCGATAGTAGCCAATGAGCCGTGCCATACGTATAGCTGCAACTCGATTGCAGACAGATTTTCGATGCCCAGACATTCAGCTGTTCGCCCCTCCTTCCAGAAATCACGTCCAGTCAGGTGGCAAGCCATATCTACAGCTGTACATATTGCGGGTGTAGCTACTCCCACTGATTCACCGATTGCTGCCAGAGGTACAAGCCCTGTGGGAACATCTTCCCAGATATACCGGTGATCAAGAGATTTGGGTGCTCCAAGACCCTGATAACATGATGTGGTCTGTAGGCACTCATAGAGGTTCTGGCCCTTGGAATCATAGACTTTCCGGAGCCATTCTGCTGCTGACAAGAGGTTCTTTCCTAATGCTCTTCCAATGGTTACTCGTTCAGTGTCAATCTTCTCAATAAACTGTGCTACGGTTGGTGAAACACCATCAAGATAATGATTATACTGGCCATTAGTGGATTCAGCTCGACCAGTATTGAGGATAAGCGGTGCAGGATGAAATACCGCCCCAATATTACTCAAACCCGTTTCCAATATATCTGCTGCTTCCCGAATACCGGGTAAGATCTTAGATATCTGTTCACAGACTTCTTTGGTGTGGGTGCCAGGGAAGGAGGCTATAGGCAATTCCTTCTTGATAGCTGAAACTTGGGCTTGCCCTGGACCAATGACTCTACTTACCAGTGGAAACGTCTGGGCTTCAGAGATAACCGGCGACCACCCGATTCTACTCTCTAGGATTTTAGAGAATTCTAAGGCTCCACCGGTTCTTCCAGGGATGAGGAGCACAACATGCTCGGGTGAGAGATACTTCGCACATTGTACAGCGAGATCTCTATGAGCGGAGGCAGGGACAACAAGAAATACTAGCTTTGCGTGGGAAAGGGCTTCCTGGATTTTTGATGAGCATTTTGCCAGCTCTGCAAATCCTGAAACAACACCGTCAACCTCTATCCCGCCCTGCTGGATAATGGGCTTAATACGGGCTTTTGACCGATTGTACAGGTACACCCCGTGCCCATTAAGGGCAAGATACGCTGCTAGCCCTTGTCCGCCGTGCCCGGCTCCTAGTATAGATATATTTTCTGTAAACATAATGTCTCCCTCCAAGATAGGTTTGTGAACGGTTTGCGAGGCGAATCTTTCGCTAGCGAAATTTCCTGTTAGAAAATGGAGGTTACGGGTCGTAACTGTAATATTTTTTACCGTTCATGTACTTGACCGTAAAACTTTTTATAGATGGTATTTAATAAGTCTTTCGGGCACTCTTATATCTAAAAGCCCTGCTGGTGAAATTCTGCCACAAAGTCATGAACGTCAGGCACGCACGGTAAAATCGCCTAAATCGGCTAGAATGCTAGTTAATCCCATAACAGCTAGTATTCTTCGCCACCTAGCAGAAGAAGAGCATTCGCTTGCTGAGTTAGCGAGCATTATGGGTTTGAGTAAAAGCCGAGTTAGTTATCATCTACACCAACTTGAAGAAGAGCACTTGATCGAAAAGACTCGCGAAGATGTTTACCGGGGTGGTGTAAGATCGTTTTACCGAGCTTTTTCAACTCTACAACTCCCTAGACTTTCCTCACTTTCTGGTGCTGAAAGGGAGGCGCAATTGCTTCCCATCAAGACTTTTCTCTGGGGCTACCTTTTGGGCAAGTTTGAATCTAGCGCATGGGATTTCAAACACCTCGTGGGGAGGAAAATTGATGAATATGCCCAGGAGCTCGCAGAAACTCTTGTCGATATGGTTGAGAAAGGCGAAGAAATTGGAGAAGGTACCGCTGACCTGCTTTATCTTCGGCTCCTGAGTCGGTTAGCGAAATCCCACCTTAATAAGGAACGCATCAAGCTAGAACAAATTGGTCTAGTTCGCGAATCGGATAAAGGTCAAGACTAACTCATAACTCGATGATATCTCGTTGAGGTTATGGCAAACACCAAGTTGGCTAATACATAGGGCTTTTGGGGCTCCTAATGGCATGTTTTTATAACGTTGTGAAACACTTTTTCATGATAAAAGGGCACATTAATATATGACAATGTGTTCCGTTGTTAGTAACACGGTGTTAAATTCATTCGTTGGAGTGGGGAGCAATCGGTTGATACGAATGGGACACTTGCATTAATGAATGGCTTAACACACGGTGCCATATAAGATGGGATGAAGAAGAAAATGGGACAAGAAAGTCTTAGTGAACAGAGTGTCAAACACGCAAATACCCTCAGAGCTATTCAGGTCAAAGAAATTTGCCCTAATTGTGGAGTTCTAGAAACAGTTCGGGATGTTCCCCGTGGTGAAATTATCTGCACGAACTGTGGACTTGTGCTCGATGCACATCTCATTGATTACGGACCTGAGTGGCGAGCCTTTACCAAACAAGAACGCGATAAACAAAAGCGTGTTGGAGATCCCCCTAGTCTTACCCGGTTCGATAAAGGCCTCAGCACCGACATCGACTGGCGAAACCGTGATGCTCGGAATAAATCAATAGCTCCAAGCCGCCTTGCTGAGATCTACAGACTTCGCAAATGGCACCAACGCTCTCGAGTGCGTATAAATAAGTCTCGAAATCTAGTCAGCGCATTAGCTGAATTAACACGGATAACAAGTCAATTAAATCTCCCCTATTCTGTGAAAGCATCAGCTGCACACCTCTATCGTCGTGCTCTAGAACTTAGGTTGATTCGTGGACGGAGCATTGAAGGCATAGTGACTGCGTGCGTCTACGCTGCTTGCAGAATCCGTAATATTCCACTTACCATGCAGCAAATTGCTCGCCATTGTCATATTGATCGAAAAGAGCTAGGACAGTCTTCTAGATTTCTCGTCCGTACACTAGATTTACGTATTCCTGTTTCCCAAGCTAGTGACTATATTCCTCAATTCTCTGAGGCTTTAAAGCTAGATAACCGGGTGATACGTCGAGCCCTCCAAATTATCGATGATGCACGAAGCAAATTGATTAGTACAGGTAAAGCACCCACAGGTATAGCAGCATCTTGTCTTTACATAGCTTGTATTCTTGAAGGTGTGACTCGTACTCAGCGAGAAATTGCGAAAGTATCCGGAATAACTGAAGTGACGATTCGTAATCGATATAAGGAAATTATTGATCAGCTCGGAATCACTTTACAATATCCTCAGAATTAAGAAGGGAAGAATGATAATCGGAGAAAAGCCATTGTAACAGGGCATGAACCTGTGTTCTTTTAGCTGGAGGCGATTCAGAGGTGGTTTTTCCCTTTCGGGTTGGAGATATTTTCGAAATAGTCTTTGTTGCGCCCAGTTGAGAACATTTTGATTTATCAACGTATATTATATACATGGATATAACAGAACATACAAGAAGTTAGAAACCCAAAAACTAGTCAGATGGTTCATAGAATGAATTACTGTTCAGTATTTGAATGCGCAAATTCGGAAGTAAACCGCCCATTGATCATTAGGTGACCTCTTTGTCAAAGTATTCTACTCTAGGCGAGTTTCTACTCACTAGTGTTAAGGACACAATCAAACTCTCTTTCTCAGATATTGAGGCGATTTTAAGGTTCACTTTACCAAAATCAGCACGTAAATTCCGAACTTGGTGGGCAAACGACAGAACCCATTCCCATGCAAAGAATGGCTGGCTTGCCTATGGGTGGCGCGTAACCGAGATTGATTTCACAAACCAGCTCATTCACTTCAGACGCGTCGCAGCACTTAGACTAAAAAAACCTCCCCCCTACCCAAGTGTTTCAGACGCAGCCTCTATGTCAACACTTCAGCGTGTTCGGCAATTTGAAGGAAAAGCTAGACATTTTCTCTCTGAGTATTTTAGAGCGAAGTTGAGACCAGGTATGTTTCCTGGTATCCCCAAGCTGTTTGATTACGTATCAAAGGATAGAAGCATTGTTGGAGAGGCAAAGTATCTTTCATTGGGAAAGGGTCGTATTCAACCCGCTAAGTTTGCATCTGTATCTGAGACTGTCTGGTTACTAGAACAAGTTAAGGCAAAACGAAAGTTTCTGATTTTTGGTAAATCAAAGGATATCCCGATGAAATGGTTACAGCGCTATGGACATCTCGTAAAAGACATCGCCTTCTACTTTTGGAACGAGACAAGCGACCTAGAACTCCTGGCAAAACCGAGTCAGGACAATTAATGGGTTTTCTTAATGATTGCAGCGTAAGCTCTTGCGTAGAAATAAGTAACCCAAGATTCACGGATAGGATACAATCCAGCGCGAGGTAATGCAGCGGTTTGCTGCCAGTCGCGCTCATAGGCGATGAAGTCACAGGCGATTATAGGCTTTGGGATAGAGAAGATTTAATTAGAAGATTGTAGTTTGGCAGGTAAGGCGTTGCAATGACGTTTAGTGTGAAGAACATCATAAGCATCGCTGATCTAGCTGACAAGGATATTCTCACCATTCTTGACCGCGCCGACAAGATGGAACGGTTGGCTCGTGGTGGGAAACAATCCCGTCTGCTGGAAGGGCGAATCCTAGCAACCCTCTTTTATGAGCCATCGACTCGAACTCGTCTGAGCTTTGAATCAGCCATGCTAAGGCTTGGCGGGTCAACTGTTAGCGTTGCCCAAGTTGGAGCTTCCTCAGTAGTAAAGGGTGAATCTCTCGCAGATACGATTCGTACCGTAGAGAGCTACTCTGACATCATTGTGCTGCGTCACCCTCAAGAGGGCGCTGCTCAATGGGCTGCTGAAGTGGCCAGTATCCCGATAATCAACGCGGGAGACGGGGCTGGGCGCCATCCAACTCAAACGCTTCTAGACCTTGCTACTATTAGGAAAAGTCAGGGAAAACTAGAGGGGTTGAATGTAGCCGTTCTGGGTGATCTGCGCTTTGGTCGAACGGTACACTCCCTTTCCTACGCTATAACGAGGTTTACCGATAAGCTCTACTGTGTTGCTCCTGAGGGTTTGGAACTGCCACCAGAGATTGTAATGGATCTGGAAGGGCAAAACAAGGAGATTGTACAAACTGGTGACTTGCAGGGTATTCTGCCTGACTTGGATGTCCTATATGTTACTCGGATTCAGAAGGAAAGGTTTCCAAGCCCTGCAGACTACGAGCGCGTTCGTGGCCAATATGTTATTGACCTTCCTTTACTCGAACATGCAAAACCAACCTTGGACATCCTTCATCCACTGCCCCGTGTGGACGAGATTGCACCCGCTGTAGACAAGACACCCTATGCTCGATACTTCTCTCAGGTTTTCAACGGCCTCGTAGTTAGAATGGCTGTACTCGATTTACTTATGGAGGCTCACAAGACATGACACCAAAGTCATCTGGAGGACCAAGAGAACTCTCTGTTCAGAAAATCAAAGGTGGGACTGTGATAGACCATATCACAGCAGGCTATGCGCTAGCCGTCCTGCAAATATTGGGAATCACTGGGCGAGAAGGAGACATCCTACTGGTTGCTATGAACATGCAAAGCAAACGGCTGAAGAAAAAGGACCTTGTCAAGGTGGAGGGGCGGGAGCTCACCACAGAGGAGATTAACCGAATCGCATTAGTTGCTCCTAAGGCTACTATTAACATCATTCGCGACTTCAAGGTTCACCATAAGGAACGAATTGCTGTTCCTGATGTAATAGAGGGAATTGTACATTGTGCAAACCCCAGTTGCATCACGAACAATGAACGTGGAATTTCAAGTTCCTTCAATGTTGTCCAGCGGAACCCTGTAACCCTTCGCTGCACTTATTGTAAACAAATCACAAGCCACGACCAAATTATCAACCAATTACTTGGTGAAAGCTAGCAAGAGGTGTAGAATAAATGAGTGGTGAATTTGGAGCAGCCTTCCGAAAGCTGTTAGAACAGCGAACTGAGTCTCAGCGTTCACGGGTTATCCATGCCCTTGACATTGCAAACACCTTATCCCCTGACGCTCCTCAAGCTCAGAGAGAAACACTCGTCGAGCAAGCTTGCCAGATTGCGCGAAGTGTCGCTCCACATGTAGCCGCCATAAAACTCAACTATCCACTGGTTCTAGCTACAGGTGTTGAGATCGCTCACAAGATAAAACAGGTCATTTCTGGTATTCCCCTTATTGCTGATTTCAAAGTCGCAGATATCGATAACACGAACGCCTGGATAGCCCGGCACACCTTCTCAGCGGGTTTCGACGCAGTCATCGTCCACGCCTTCATTGGAAGAGATGCGATTCAAGCTGTTCTCGACGAAGCCCGAAACTACGGTGGTCGAGGAGTAATACTCGTAGTTGATATGAGTCATCCCGGTGCGCTTCAGTTCATCCATCCTCAAGCAGAAAAACTTAGCAGACTCGCAGTAGAGCTGGATGTCACAGGGGTTATTGCTCCTGGCACTCGTCCAGAACATGTTACCCAGATTCGTTCATGGATAGGTCCTAACCACCTCATCCTTACCCCTGGTGTTGGTGCTCAAGGTGGTAAACCAGGCTCAGCCATCGCGGCAGGTGCAGATTATGAGATTATTGGGCGTTCAATATACCAAGCAAAGAGCCCAACCAAGGCTGCGAAAGAATTCGCTGCAGCGACATACAAGGCAAAAGCACATCGAACACCAGTTAGAGAAGGAGTAGATTTTGTTGATGAAATTTCCCAAATCCTGTACGATACGCAGGCTTTCAAGTTCGGCTCCTTCACCCTCGGTTCAGGTATAGTGAGCCCTTTTTACATCGACCTTCGGCTCCTCCCTTCTTATCCCGCATCCTTTGCCCGCTTGACAGATTTACAGCTCCAGTGGCTAGCAGCTCACCCAGAAATTAAATTTGATCGAATTGCAGGAATACCCACGGCAGGCTTGTCCTTTGGTACCATGCTGTCGCAGCGGCTAGAAAAGCCTCTCATCTATGTACGCAAGAAGGCAAAGGGGTATGGTAGAAAGCGACTTGTCGAAGGCAAGTTCGAGTCCGGTGATACAGTACTCGTTGTGGATGACCTAATAACTGATGGTGGAAGCAAACTGGAGACAGCTAAAGTCCTAAGAGACGAGGGGCTTAAGGTCAAGGATGTTTTTGTCGTCGTTGACCGTGAACAGGGTGGCGGCGCCCAACTCGCAGAAGTAGATCTCCAGCTTAGAGCCCTTGTAAAAATCTCTGATCTGGTGAACACTCTTGTTCAGAGGGGACATCTCACCAAGCAACAAGCACAGCGAATCCGTGACTACATCAACCGCTAACAAAGGAGCAGAAAATCGGAGTCAGTTAACTGGTTGCGCCTTCTTCTTATGAGATTACTACGCAGGTTTAGGTGGTGAATGCTTTACGTCATCAGGTAAGCCGAGACCCCACCCAATCGAATCCCCCAGAGCCACAATCTTTGGCCCAACAATTGTTCAACTCAGCCCCGAAGATTTCGTGACTGTGATCGTCGGGAAGAACTTAACCATCATCACCAATGATTATGGAATTGAAGCCCGCGGAAGGCGGAACCCATATTATTACGTGGCTTGTGATGTACCAATCACTATACAGAATATTGCTAACACATAATCGAAAGAGAAACACCTTTAAACCATCAAAAGCTTCCCCTTTGCCGATTAGCAAATAGGATAATTTCGTTTTTTCACAGAAATTTAACTTATCATGCTATGCAGCTATTCCATTGAATTGCATTCAACGGAACAGCACGGTTGCGTGGCACAGCCAACCCTTCCCCTGGAAGGAAGCCACAACCCAATCGAAGACAACCGAGGTGAACCATATGGAAAAAGGAACTGTCAAATGGTTTAATCCAGACCGCAACTACGGCTTCATCGAACGAGAAACCGGAAGCGACGTCTATGTCCACGGAAGCGAAGTCGAAGGCAATAAAACCCTCAAAGAAGGCGACAAAGTCACCTTCGAAATCGAACAAGGCGACCGCGGACCCAGAGCCGTTAAAGTCAAATTAGAATAAACCACCTCACCACCACAAAAAACCACTAATCTCCTATTGAACTCACTTCGAGTTGACCTTCAACCAAAACAGTCCATTCAAGGACAATAAGCCAATGAGTATTAATGGGATGGAAGTCGTCATCCAAAACGTCGCCATCTTTTACCTTCCGCTCATTGACTGCCATCTACTTTGAGAAATGACATACAAGGACTAGGGAGCCTCTTATCGGTGTAGAGATCGACATTGTAGCAAAGGACATTGATTGGCCAAGCTCAGGCGCTACCACCTGAATCAAGCTAGTAGCAGTCTCTGGTTTATTCAGTGTCAGTGACTCGCCATCGCTGCCCAGCCAGAATAATCACTATCAGTCCTCCAACGCCCAGCACGAATGTCAAGGGATAATGGGAATATTCCCAGGGCATTAGCCCCATTGCTGGTAGCCATAATTCAATGACCAG
>JAEOTB010000055.1 GCA_016840065.1 Candidatus Hermodarchaeota archaeon
GCGCATATTATCTATAGCAAGAACAACAGGATATACTTGTACTGCTGTTGCTCGAATTGTACTTCAAGGGAAATTCGAAGAAAAAGGGGTCATCCCTCCAGAACTATTAGGAAAACATCCAGAAGTCTATCACCAAGTTATTGAATATCTACGGAAGAGAGATGTGATGTTTAAGGAGACTATCGAAGAACTGTAAGACACACCAACCGAAAGCACAGACTAATAAACACAATAAACCGAGGTCGAATGAAACGAGGCTCAAATGTTGGATATCAATAGCCACCGAATAACATTGAAACACCCCTTTGACCTAGACGCCACAATTGACTCCTGGATTTTCCCAGATATCCAACCAGCCCCTGAACATAAAATCCAAAACCAGCTAGCACGGTGCATCACCATTGAAGGGAAGACTGTACCGGTACGAGTGACACAACAAAGGAAGGGACAAAAACCAATACTGATGATCGAATGGCCAACTACCTGGAAAGGAAAAAACGCATTAATTCAGCGAGTGAGGTACCTTTTGGGAATGGATGTGGATACAACCCATGTGCTAGCATCTCTTCGAGCAGACCCTGTAATCGGACACCTTGCCGACCCATTAGAAGGATTACGCCCTTATACACAGCCCTCTCTCTTTGAAGCGCTGGTGAAGGCGATACTGCAGCAGCAAATAAGTTACAGGCTAGCCTATCAGTTGATACGTGACCTTGTGCTCGCTTATGGTTCTAGTTGTCGACTTGGAGAGTTGGAACTCTGGGATTTCCCAACAGCCCAGCGATTGGTAAGTTTATCTGAGGAAGAGCTTCGTGCCCATAGAGTAGGCTACAAGGCGAAATTTATACTGGAGCTTAGCAAACGGATTGTATCAGGGGAGTTTGACCTGGAGGTTCTTACAAAGGAAAATACAGCAGTGGTGCTGCAAGCCCTTGACGCACTACCGGGTGTGGGGCCTTGGACAGCTGAACTCACAGCCCTTAGCGGATTGCGTCGACTTGAGGTTTTTCCCTATGATGACCTGGTAGTTCGAAACCTTATCTCAAAGCTCTACTTGAGGGGAGCATCAGTCAAAAGGAAAGATGTAGAAAAACTAGCTGAACGATGGGGTAATCAGGCACCAGGGGTTCTCTATTTCCTGATGGCGGCACAAGTACTGAATCTCATTTGATAGGAATTACTACCTCTTATGAACCAGATGTTTTTTCCTTCTGGAGACGAGTAATTGCTTCCTGAACCGCCCTATGGACACCCGCATCCTCCTCCATTTCGAGTGCTTGTGTTAGAGGGGCAATTGCACTTGGGTCACCAATCTCAGTCAATGCTGAGGCTGCCCCCCAACGAACCCCAGAATCCGCATCGCTCAAAGCTCGGACGAGGGGTGTTACAGCGCGTTTATCTTTGATTGCTCCTAGAGCCGAGGCTGCCCCCCAACGAACCCCAGAATCCGCATCGCTTAAAGCTTGTATTAGGGGTTCAACCGCTTGGGGGTTTCTGAGCCCTCCTAGTGCGGCAGCTGCTCCCCAGCGGACTGATGAGTCCGAGTCCTTCAGTGCTTGTACTAGTGCCTGAACAGCTCGAATATCCCTAATCCCACTAAGAGCACTTACGGCACCCCAGCGAACATCCCGAGACCCCTCCTTCAAGCAATGTAGCAGGGGCTCAATGGCTGGTTCACCGATTGAACTTAGAGCCTCTACTACTCCTAGTCGTAATGCGACTCTTTCATCTTCTAATGCTTTAAGAAGGTGTTCGATTCCTGGAACTCCAATTTTTCCGAGGGCGGAGGAGATTCGCCATCTGGAAGCATCATCTTGTACATTGGCCAAAGCTTCTAGAAGTTGCTTTATTGCTGGAACACCAATTTTTGCTAGAGAAGACACTGCACTCCATTGTACAATACTGGATTCGTCATTCAGTTTGTGAACCAAGGGGATTACTGCCCTTGGATCACCGATTTTACCAAGAGTGACTATCGAGGCCCACCTTACATGCCATTCAGGATCCTCAAGACATCGAATGAGGGGGCCTACAGATTTCAAATCAATAATTTTCGCAAGAGCTTTTGCGGCAGCCCATCTGACTTGCCAATCTCTATCTAGCAATGCATGAATAATGGCGTCAAGGGTTCGCTCATCCTGAATCTTTGCCAATACTTCAATAGCGCTCCAACGCATCGTATTATCTGGGTTGTTTAAAACCCGGAGAAGGTGATCAACAGCGGGCTTTCCTATCTTGCCTAATGCCTCTATAACACCAAGTCTGACTCGGCTTGCTTCATCGTTCAGAAGAGGGATTAGGAATGCCACTGACCTTGCATCTCTAATTTTACCCAGGGCAACAGCTGCTTGCCATCGGCAGTGCCAATCCTCGTCTTTGAGAACTCCGAGCAGTGGTTCTACAACTCTCGGGTCCTTAAGTTTCCCTAAAACTTCAGCTGCTTTTTCTCGAACCCCAACAATAGGATCCTTTAGAGCCCTTGATAAAGCGTCGATGGCCTGTGATTCTCCGAGTTCACCGAGAGCACCAACAGCCGCCCAACGTACTCGCCAGACTTTATCTTTCAATAATTTGAGGAGGTGTTCAGTGGCTCTGGAATCGCCAATCTGACCTAGTGATACTGCTGCCATCCATCTTACTCCGGAGTCCTTATCTCCAAGGCTTTCAATCAGTGATTCTAAACCTTCTCTTGCTCTAAGTTGCCCTATGTCTTCAGCTGCTTTCCTTCGTGCCTGTGCGTCACCCTTTCTCAATGCATCCAGTAAGTAGGCAACGCGTTTCTCTGAACTCATCAGACTTCCCCAAACATTTCTCATTCACCATAGTAGCTAATAATCTTGACTGTTCCGCATCAAAGCTGAAAATTTCCGAAGATTCTCACTATTGCTTCCGAATCTTTTCCAGAGCAGTCTTCATCGCTTGGCGAACAGAGTTCTCTGATTCACTCTTCAGAGCTTGTTCTAGGGGTTTGGTTGCCTGAGGAGCACCAATCTGACCGAGAATCGCAGCAGCCTGCCATCGAACACCAATCCTTTCATCGTGTAAAGCTTTGATGAGGGGGTCGAGGGCCCGGGGTCCTATTTTGCCCAGGGCTTCTGCTATGAATACTCGGAAACGGCTGTCTTCATCCTTCAGTGTTTCAACAAGACTTTCTGCTGCTTGGTCTCCTCCAATCATTCCTAGCGAGATGGTAGCTTCTCTACGCACTATACTATCAGAATCCGCTAATGTCCGACGTAGAGGTTCAATCGCCCTGGTATCTCCAATTAGACCCAAGGCTACAGTGGCTCTCCACCTTACATGCCAATCATCATCGCTTAAGGCTTCAATTAGAGGTTCAACTGCTTGTTCGTCACCGATTCTGCCTAGTGCTACAGCTGCACTCAATCTTACTTTCTGGCTGGGGTCCTTCAGAGCTTGGATCAAGGGCTCAATTGCTTGGTCACTTCCCACTTTTTGGAGTGCACCCGTGACTCCCCATCGTGTACGCCAGTCACCATCCTTTAGGGCTTCCATTAGAGGTTCCACAGATTCAACTGACTCGACTCGTCTAAGGGCATCTGCTGCCTCGCCCTTGATATCGCTTTCATTGCTGCTCTGCAAGACTTGGAGTAGGGCTACAATAGCGGGTGTTCCTAGTTTACTTATGGCTTCGACCGCTTTGAGGCGAACCGCCCGATCCTCATCCTTTAGGCTATGGATGAGTGGGTTTACTGCTCTTTCATCACCTATCATTCCCAGAGCAAGGGCTGCCCTCAATCTGACGCTGGTTTCTTTGTCCTTGAGGAGGAGAATGAGTGGAAACACTGCCTCCTTGTCTTTCATTTCACCCAAGGAGAGAGCAGCACAGCCCCGGACAACACTGTCCTCATCACTGAGTGTCTGAATGAGAGGGGCAAGGGCCCGTGGGTCGTTAATCATTCCAAGGCTTATGGCGGCACTCCACCTTACACTAGCTACCCTATCCTTGAGGGCACGGATCAAGGGCTCAACTGCTTTCACGTTCTTTGTAATGCCTAGTTCTATCACTGCCCTCATTCGTGCGACGTTATCCTTCTGGTGCATCAGAATAGCTTCTAGTCGTTCTACTTCACCGTCAGACATTGTATTCCCTTTTCGTAGATTGGTATTTCATATCGTCTTGGACTGATGGAATGATACCTGTTGTTGTAGATACTAGTTAAATTGGAATTAAAAAAGTTCCCGCCCTAATGGTGTTTCATCATTTCTGAGCATCTGGAGAGTGTTTCGGTACATTTGGTTAGTCTTTAGTTTGAAGGCAAACCTTATATTTAGGCATGCCTAAATCTTCACCGTGACATCACCTCCTAAACCCCACACAGACCAAGAGTCAAAGACACAGAAAGAAAGAATGCCGAGTGCAAGCATCGAAGAATACCTAGAAGCAGTTTTCCGGCTACTAGAAACCAATCAGGAAAAATATGCAAAGACAGGAGAGCTTGCAGAACTATTGAAGGTAGCACCCGCCAGTGTGACACAGATGATTCAAAAGCTTGCCGCTCGAAAATACCTCATTTACCGAAAGGGTCAGGGGGTTCGACTAACTCAAAAGGGTAGAGAAGTAGCACTGGATGTTTTAAGGCGACATCGTGTTGCCGAGTTGCTACTTGTGGACCTTCTGGGGGTTAGCTGGGAGGAAGCCCATGAAGTGGCTTGTCAGTGGGAGCACATCCTTACTAAGGAGATGTGTGACAGGGTGTTGGTAAGACTTGGAGAGCCTACAACTTGCCCCCATGGAAACCCGATTCCCGACGGAGAAGGTAAGATATCCCAAGTTGAAACACAGGCTCTTGCTGAATTGGAGCAAGGAGAGGAGGCAATCATCGACAGTATTAGCAATGAGAACCCCAATCTCTTGCGAATAATGGCTTCGATGGGAATGCTTCCAGGGGAGCACATCAGAGTTGTACAGATTGCACCAGGAGGCGATACACTTCTAATCGAGGTGGGAACCGCCCAATTTGCCCTTAGTCGAACCCTTGCTAAACAGATCCAGGTCAGAAAGGAACCACAATAACTGGATAACAAGGTGACCGATGATGTCCCGCCCGGAACCAAAGCGTCGCCGTCGTCGATGGAAACATCAACTTCCACCTTCAGATGAATTGAGTATCGCTCTAGTAGGAAACCCTAATGTTGGAAAGAGTGTAATCTTCAACAGCTGGACGGGACTCGGTGCAATTGTATCAAATTACCCTGGGACTACAGTCGAGATTCTAGAAGGTACCGTCTTCTTTTCAATCCATGATGTATACAAACCTGGAAGATTCCAAGAAAGTGACCTTCCTCCTTCAAGAGACAGAGAGTTGGACACCTCAGAAAGCGAACCTCAAATTGCAGATCAACCCCCAAGGCGTAGACGGCGAAGAAGGTTCAGGCGAAGGGAGAGCTCCAGTGGTTCATGTCATGGACCAGGTCGAGGGCGAAGGAGAAGAAGAAAAAGGAAAGCTGACACGCTCCGTTTGCGGATAGTAGATTTACCAGGCTCTTACACTATAATCAGCCCAACTTCCCTGGATGAACAGGTAACGCTACGTTATCTCCAAGAAGAGCAACCAGATGCTATTGTTAACGTGCTGGACGCAACCAATCTTCAGCGAAACCTCTTAATGACAATAGCACTGCTCGAGTTTGACATACCTCTGGTAGTATGTCTCAATCAGATTGATTTAGCCCGAAAAATGGGCATAAATATCGACGTAAAAGCTCTAGAACGACTACTCGGAGTACCTGTAGTTCCCACGATTGCTTCTCAAGGAAAGAACCTCAGAGAGTTACTCAGGGTTGCTGCCAGGGCAGCCATTGGACGCCGCAGACGACGAAGACGACGAAGGATGATTTTCCCCAATGGAATAGAAGCAAAGCTTGTATCACTGGAGAAGCAGTTGGAAGCGGTAAATTTCTGTCCCATGGCGTTACCACCCAGGATTGTTTCCCAACAAATGCTTGAAGGAGAAAGCGGATGCGTCCAGTGCGCAAATGATCACGCCCAAGGAAAGCAGGCAATTGAATATGTGGCAAGGTTACGTAAACAGATCGAGGAGGAGTTCGGACAAGATATCGTGTTAGTTCTGGGACAGAAGCGCCGGGATTATGCTAGCTATCTTGCTGAAAGAACTCAACAGGGGCAGGGCCAACGGGTCCCGCTCACGGAACGCATATCCGCAGTTCTTACCCACAGAATCTGGGGACTACCAATAGCCGCCCTCATTCTCATAGGATCCTTACTACTGATTTTTGGTGTAGGCTTCATCTTCGATGAAACTGTCGGTACATTCTGGGATGCGGTAGTTGATCCCACAGCCTTAGCACTGTTAGGCACATGGATACCCTGGCCAATTATCCAAACCATACTATACTATGGTCTAATACTGGGCTTTCAAGGGTGGCTGTTCATCGCGGTGCCCTATGTGGTCACCTTCTATGTTCTCCTCTCAATCATGGAGGACACAGGATACATGGCCCGATTGGCCTTCCTGTTGGACGGTTTGATGCACAGAGTTGGACTTCACGGACGTGCTATTATTCCATTGTTCATGGGGATGGGGTGCAATGTTCCTGCGGTTCTGGGGAATCGTATTCTCAACAGCAAGAAGGAGCGAGTTATTGCTGCCTTCCTAGTGGTCCTTGTTCCCTGCTCTGCCCAGCTATCGGTAATCATGGGCACAGTCGCCCGATATGGACATATCATCTTCGCCTTCATCATATACGGTATTGTACTTGCCATCATCTTTGCACTGGGTGTCTTGTTGCAGCACACTGTTCCTGGTGAATCCTTTGGGCTGGTCATGGAGATGCCACCGCTTCGTCTTCCCCGAGCAAAAACAACTGTCAAGAAAACCTGGATCCGGTTCAAGGAGTTCGTCTACATTGCGCTCCCCTTCATCATTGTGGGCAGCGCTGTCCTTGGTATTCTTCTCGAAACCGGACTTCTGAACCTTGTGGTCGCACCCATGAGCCCACTAATTGTGGGGTGGCTTGGACTCCCAGCAATTACTGCTGCTGCCCTCATCTATGGTGTTCTGCGAAAGGAATTGACCGTGGAATTGTTACTAATCCTTGCCTCACCTCTCGGCATAGCTGCTTTCTTGACCATTAGGCAGATGTTTGTCTTTGCCCTGGTCACCACCATCTATGTGCCCTGTGTGGCAACCATAGGAGTCCTGGCTCGTGAATATGGGTGGAAGTACACAATCATAATAATGGTAACAACCATCGGGCTAGCCTTTCTAATTGGGGGTCTCGCCAACAACCTCCTAATGTTCCTAGGATATACCTAAAGATTAAAAGGTAAATACTTGAAGAAAAAATAGAGCACTCAAGGAGAAATATCAAAATGTCAGAATACAGATGTCCCCTTTGCGGTACAGTCTTCGAAAAAGCACAGGCAACCGGCTGTGCAGGCTGCGCAATGGCCCGAGGCTGCGGC
This sequence comes from Candidatus Hermodarchaeota archaeon, assembly GCA_016840065.1. Classification (GTDB taxonomy): domain Archaea; phylum Asgardarchaeota; class Hermodarchaeia; order Hermodarchaeales; family Hermodarchaeaceae; genus YT-063. The sequence continues at coordinate 7,451 of JAEOTB010000055.1, forward strand.
GCAATTGCCTGCCCGAACTGTGGTCACGAATTCGCAGCAATTCCAGAGGAAGCATAGCTAGGAACGATTATTTCTAGAATCTAGCTGTGCTTCGTTTTTTCTCATTTAACTCCTCTAGTTATGGTGCAGGCCCGTTTCAGCTATCTTTAGAAGTTTAGAAGAGCTATTACTAAGAAAATGGTATTGATTCGAAGATAAAATGATATAAGTGGGTTCTACAGATAATTCGTAAGCCATACTATTTGGAGGGTATTGAATGGTTAAGCCCTTGTCTGTTGAAGATGGTTTGTACAATAGGTCCAGGAAATCGGTATTAATGTTCATATTCCTTCTAATGATATTGGTGATGCCTAGCACTGTCGCTGTAAACACAAGCGAAGATAAGAAGGATATGCCGCAAACATCACATGAAAACATCCTACCAATGGGGCAATCGTTTCATACCGAGGACCCTGATTTCGTCAATAGAGTGGATACAGAACAGCCAAGGAATTGGCGTTCTACCTTCATCGAAATCCGCAGTGATGATGACTTTGTATCGCTTGGCCTCCCTGGCAGCGGCACCGAGGGTGACCCCTACCTCATCGAGAACCTAACAATATTCGAAATCGATATCAGTGATACTACTTTTCACTTCCGTATTCAGAACTGCACACTGTCTAACCCTCCTTACAGCTCTTCTACGGCAGTTGATTTGAACCAAGTAGAGAATGCTCAAATCATAAACAACTCAATACTTGGATATAGTAGGGGCATTACGATTTCCAATTGGGGCATAGAAGGTGGCGACCGCTTAATAGAAAATAACACTATTCTTGCCACCTGGCAAGGAATTTATTTTGATTATGCGTATAATAACACTATTACCAATAATGAGATGATTTGGGGAGGAATTGAGCTATCTGGTAGACGACAAACACAGATCACTGGAAACACACTCAATGGTAAACCCATTGTATACTGGCATGATCGTATAGGCGGTACGGTTCCAAGCGATGCAGGGCAAGTAATACTGATAAATTGTTCTTATGTTAGCATAAACGAGTTAGCATTAGCTGATTCGTATCCAGGGATTTTCCTCTATTACTGCGATAATTCGACTATCAAAGACAACATCTTCAATAACGTGTCAAAATGCATCTATCTCAAATATTGTACTGGAATTTCCGTTACCAACAACCTCTTCCTGAATGGGTGTTGGGATGCCATTTCCATTATTGACTCGAATGATAACAATGTGACAAACAATATCATAGATAACGCCATAGATGATGGCATCATGGTTTACGAATGTGTAAGGACTAAAATTCAGAACAATACCTGCATAGTAACCGATGGTATAGGTATCACCATATACAATGAACATTCCTTTAGACACGGAGAAGATGTGCTTGAGGGCAACTTTTGTCACAGTAGCCGCTATGGAATCAATGTTGAGGATTCATACTACACTCAAGTTCTTAATAACAATTGTAGCAACAACTCCCGAAGTGGTTTGTATTTACGCAATGCGGATGGGTGTCATGTCTTCAACAATTCTTGTACCAATAATGGAGAGTATGGTTTAGTTTTCTACGGCGATGGTGGTCAGATTCTATTCAACAATTTAACAGGCAATGGAGATTATGGGCTAGTAATCAGCGGAAGGAGTCCTGTTATCGGTAACCTCTTCATAGATAACGGTCTAGCCGGCGCATATTCAGTTTACGAGTACCCGGACACACCAATCCAGTACAACTATTGGTCTGATTATACTGGTTATGATACCAGCGGAGATGGAATCGGTGATATCCCCCACCCCATTCCCTGTTGGAGAACTATAGAGCATCCAAATAGATACCAACTCGGTAATAGAGACCCATTCCCCCTAACAAGAGGGTTATCGTTGAGCGAGCGCGACAATCTGATTCGCACCCATAACATAGCAAGCGCGTTTGTACGGATCCTCTCGGGGTGTATTGTATTCTCAGTAATAGCACTCCTAGTCGTAATATATCACAGAAGGAGGAATAAGAAGAGACCTTGAGCATAAAGGAAATGGAGGTAAACCAGTCGATCTGACTGGTGACCCCCACCTGTTTTTTCTTCATTTTTCGACCCTAGCTGTTAAGCTAGTTTTGATTAGATGACCCCTTTTCCAAAGGATTTTAGGTAGAGTTAACGAGAAGAGAATTGTATTGCTTCTTTGGAGGGTACATTAAGTGGAAGATAGTGTTTTGTTTAAAATTAGTTTTGTTGGTGGAGTCTTACTACTTCTGGTTCCGCCAATGTTTATTCTTTTCCAACTGATATTACATTCTCATGGTTATGGGATGCTATACACTGGAATCGGGTTACTCCTTTGCAGTGTTCTATTTCTTGGTTATTGGCTGAGATACAATCAGGTTATTGGCCTTGTAGTGTTCATAGTGTCGAATGCCCTTGCGATTCCATCTTTGTTTTACGTGTCTCTTCGCTTGTTTTACTTAATTCCTCCACTGCTTCTTCCTCTAGAGTTTCTTCCCTTAACTCTCCTCGGTCTGAGTTTTCTTTTCTGGGGAATCGGTTTGACTGTAATGGGCTACCAAAAAAGTGTTGGACCCTATACCCTTGTTGCTGGAGTTCTCTTCTTCATTTACGGAGTGATATTAGGTCTAGTGGTAACCTATGCGGGGGTAGTTGTTCATATCTTGTGGGGTTTGACCTTCAGTATTCTTAGTGTAGATTTTGGGGGCGTCACTATCATCGTTGTCGGCACTGGTGTGATTTTGGTTTTATTTGACCTTTTTGGAGAAGCCTTTCCCAAAATGAAGGGGTAACCAAAAGGCATTTAAATGAACCAAAATCCGCCCGATTTCTAGACATGAGCCATGATTTACATGGATTTCTTGAAATGAGGTGGATGAATTGACTGATGTCGCAAGTTACGACCATTATCTTCGAGTTGTTGAACGGGAAGGCTCACCCAGTGGTGTTCCTGCTTCCCGTCTTCTAGCCCAGGTAGCACGTTTGATCGCCTATGCCCGAATCAACCAGCAACCAGAAGAAGACGAATATAGAACCTAGCGTAGAATCAATTTGGCTCATTTCCCATTCTATTTAAAAAACCCATCTAGTGCCTCAATGGGAAGTCTTTTTGTATTAAGTGAAGGAGTTAGACTAGCCTGGGTGTGAACTAATGACTGTGAGACTTTCCCGTGTTGTCTTGCCTTTGATTCTGATTTTTCTATTCTTATCAGCGTTTCAACCTCCAATCCTTCCTTCAGAGAATATTGAAAACAGGATATCTGCACCTCCCTCAACGGGGTTCAAGGAGGGGATTGGTGAGACCCCCAGAGAGAGGAGCCTTCCTGCAGAGCGAACACCTCTTGGGCCCCTTAGTCCCATAACGAATTATACTATCGACGCGATTCTCATTGACGGCTCTCATACTGTGACCGCCTCTACTACTATCAATTACGTGAACCACGCTGGGGTCACATTTGACGAGTTGATCTTCCACCTTTACCCCAATGCTTTTGCTTCTACCCCCTTGGTTACCATACAGGATATATCGTACATGGGAGCTAGCCTAAGTTACACCGTCGGAGGGAGCGACAACACACTACTAACCGTGGACCTTGCATCACCAGGACCTGACACTCTAGCTCCTGGAAACAATGTGACACTGGAACTTCTTTACCAAATAGAGGTTCCAGAGAGTGGCAGCCGCTTTGGCTGGTATTATGAAACAAGCACAAGTCAGCCTGACTTCTACACGTATCAGATGGGCAACTGGCACCCAATTATCGCCGTTTATGATGACAGAGGATGGCACACTGTCCCCTATTCTATGGGTGGAGAGAGCTTCTATCAAGATGTCGCCACATATGATGTGCATCTAACTGTTCCAGAGGATTTTGTGGTGGCAGCAACTGGGGAACTCCAAGGCATCACTTCTGGGTCAGGTACCCGAACCTGGCACTGGACGACAGGTCCTGTAAGGGAGTTCACTTGGTGTGCAAGCCCTGACTTCTACACTACCAGTAGCCTAGTCAGGGGGGTCAATATCACTAGTTACTACCTATTTGAACACGCACTAGAGGGAGAGATAGCCCTCGAAGTAGCGGAGGCTTGCATACCAATCTTTGGTGACCTGTTTGGTCCCTATCCCTGGGGGAGTCTCCAGGTCGTCGAGACAGAAATCGGTGCTCTTGGCATGGAGTACCCGCAACTCGTCATGATTGACAGGGTCTTATATGGTGATTACGATACTGATTACCTAGAGGTTGTTACTGCTCACGAGATTGGACATGAATGGTTTCCATTTATGGTTGGCACTGATAGCAATGCTGAACCGTGGATTGATGAGGGATTTGCCTCCTTCACGGAATATGCCTACATCGAGTACTACTACAGCTACAGCGATAGGCAGTCATACCGTGGCGATGACTTTGATTATTATTGGGATTATGTCTCCGACTACGGTGATGATTGCATTAATAATTCGATGGATTATTGGGCGTCAAACTATGGCTACTACGCTTACGTCTATGTGAAAGCCCCACTGGTCTATGATATGCTACGCTTCCAAGTTGGTAATGATACCTTCTATGAGGCTATACGCTATATCTATGAGCAGAACCTCCATAGAAACTTCCGTGCCAGTGATCTCCAGGACCTCTTCGAGGCTGCGGTTGGCTATTCACTAGACTGGTTCTTCGACCAGTGGGTCTTTGGATCAGGAGTGGTAACCCTTAACCTAGATAGTGTCAGCGTTGCTCAAGATGGAAGTAGCTGGGTTCTCTCCTTCAACATAATCCAGGAACAAATAACTCCCGTGGCGCTTTGGGTTCCCATCCAAATCGTTACCGAAGAAGGCGTGGTATCTACTTCAGTGTGGATGGATGCGGTGGCCGTTAACACCTATAGCATAACCCTCTCGAGCTTTCCCGACCGGCTCACCCTTGACCCTGCCGACCTTCTTCTCTGCCAATACCGCAATTGGGATACAGGGGAAATCCCCCCGCGTCTTGTGATCCAGTTTTTAATGATTGGAGCAGTTGTTCTGGTAGTTATCTTCGCAGTTGCTGTTATTTTCATCTGGTACCGACGCAGACAGAAGTTTTAACGTGACTCTCAGATAGCTTTCCTGCTGAAAGTGACAATTCGTGGATAATAGTTCACTGCACAAGGTATTTGTACAACAAACAAGAATATTCAACAACTAGAACTATAAGATGGTATTACAGATGCAGAGGGGAGCTTATGGCGGGCAGAATAAGTAAAACAACAATGGTCATCCTCCTTACAATCTGCATAGTAAGTTTTGTATTATTAGTAACTCTGGGACCAATTATCGGTCAGTCAATCCCAGGATTTCCTGAGGTTGTATTGGGTTCAAACATATATTGGGTGTTTGGGATTATTGTCTTCATTCCAATAATCGCGTTCTTCATAATAATTGGGTTGTACTTTGAGAAGTAGGAACATCTTTCAAGAGAGGTTTCCAAGTCAGCAGTATACACTCTATCATCAAGCTGAGGAGTGCTAGTTGTCGATGAATTGGTTGATGCTTATCCCTCGCTCTTGTGTACTTCTTCTGGGTTCACCTGGGATTCATTCTTCAACCGCTTCTACGGTCTGATATACTTTCAGATAATCCTGGAGTTATAATGTGAAGTATTAAGGAAGCTGGAGCTTCTCTTTGACTACCTTCATCTCGTTTTCGAGCTTCTCTATCCGAAGCATGAGCTGCCGGATAAGAGTGTAGAGGTCAACCGTAGGAATCCGTTGCAAATCCTCTTTTCCAATAGGAAGGGGGTCGCGTCGGCGAAAGGGGTCTGGGTCATCTGGTCTGATGTCATCCATTTGAATCACTTTCCTTTCTACCTTTAACTAATTGTAGGGAATGCTTTATGCTTTTCCTGTTATAATCTGCGTAAGAACTCGGGTCGGAGGTGTCTTGCGGTCTCTGGTTGGGATAGGACAGAGTCAATCTCTTCTAGCAAACGGGGGCGATCCTTTGAGAGCACGCCACGAAGCTGCAGATAGTTTGAAGCATGATTGGTCCTAAAGACACAGCTAGTCAGGTCAGTAAGTTTATCGATGATTTGACGAAGTTCGTGGAGTGTTTCCAGAGGGTTGAGGGGATTGAAGGAGCCTTCCTGGGCTTGGGCGTGTAGTTCAGTGCCTGGTACGAGCATTAGTGTGAGAGCAGCAAGGTAGGGGGGATCAATGGCGTTGATAGTCGTGGCCGTGTGTTCGGCGTGCTCCTTGCTCCGTTCAGTACCTCCAAGACCCAAGATGATAATCACCGAAACCTTGAGCCCAGCGTCTATCATCCGGCGGCAGGCGTCAATGTGGTCCTGATTGGTTGCCCCCTTAATCACTCGGCGAAGAATCTCATCGTCACCAGACTCCAAGCCTATATACACCATGTCCAAGCCAGCTTCATGGAGTTGACGAAGTTCATCATCAGATTTCTGTTTCGTATTTGCTGCACTGCCATAAATGGTGATTCTTTCCAGACCTGGAAATTCCTTGTAGAGAAGCTTGAGGATGCGCTGTAGCTTTTCCGTTGAAAGGACAAGAGCGTCACCGTCTGCAAGGAAGATGCGGCGTGGTCGAACGCCCTGTACTCTTGCAAGGTGTTCTACTTCTGCTTGAAAGGTTTCAAAGGGTTTGGTGCTGAATTGCTTGGTGCGATAGCTTCCACAGAATGTACACTTGTTATGAGAGCAGCCCAGAGTTGCCTGGAGAATTAGGCTATAAGCTTCGCTGGGTGGTCTATAAACAGGAGGCTCAAGGAAGTCTGGAGAACCGAAGAGTGGTGGGCACATCGTTCTGAAGCCAGTCGAAGTTGTACCTAAAGAGAGTTATGGTTCACGAGTTCTACGTCAGACAATAGTTGATGGACTTGCTGCCCACTAACTAGGTGAAGTTGTCGAGAAGAAGTTGAAGGGCCGCTTTAGCGAAGTTTAGTTTGTTTTCTGTTCGCTTTCCTTCGTAAATGTTGCCTCGGGCAATTGGCTGTTCTGGGTATTGTGCTATAGCGATATAGACGGTTCCAACAGGTTTCTCAGGTTTTCCTCCTGCAGGACCGGCAATCCCTGAAATAGCCAGCCCAATATCTGTTGAAAAAACCTGGCGTGTAAGTTGAGCCATAATTAGTACTGTTTGTTCACTGACAGCCCCGTAGGTGTCTATGGTAGTTTTAGGAACATCAAGAAGTGTTTGCTTCACTGAATCTGCATAGGCGATGATGCCACCAATGAAATAATCTGAGCTGCCTGGAATCTCTGTGAGAAGGTGCCCGATGAGACCGCCTGTACAGGATTCAGCGACAGCAATAGTGAGCTGACGCTCACGCAGAATCTCACCAACAGCCTTAGCCAACGTGACAGCTTCACTGAGAAGTTCAATCCTTGAATAATCGGGAACAGGCAACGTTACTTCTTCCTTTGTATAGCGTTATTCTATCCTATCTTGTTAAAAAATTGTCTCAATCGAAAGGATTTTTAGCCTTTACCATCTCCTCATTCTCTATATTACCTCATGTTGGAGGCTATATATCATGACTAGGAAACTTCTCCCAGATCAGATGTCCATTAAGAGTATTTGTCTGGACTGTAAACATTATGGAAGAAAAGTAGGTTCATGCACGGGTAAAAACCCCTTTGCCAAGACAGGGGATAAACACTATCTTCTCCTATCCGATAAGTCCGCTTGCTTTGGCTTTAAACAAACCCGGAAGAAAGATTAGTTCTGGTTTCAATGTTGGACCGTTTGGTCCTTTGATTTGATATTTGGGACTATTCGCTGGAGGCACTTGCCAGGGTTTGTGCTAGTACCTCCAAGCGCTAGGTCCGTGCTTTATTTGATAGGTCCAGGTTCTCCCACAGCAGTTACACCTTCGAAGCACACAGTGACCTCGTGTTTGGGGCTCCTTTCTAAGTATCATGGAATCTTTTTTGTAGCATTTGGGACATGCTTCGGGTAACATGGAAAAGGGTTCTTCTGATAAAACCGCCACTTCTTCTACCAGCCAGACTGTGAATCCTTATTAGACACCTCGACATTAACGCATAAAAACTACCAAAATGAGTTAAAATTTGCCTATATTTTGCATTGCAGAGCAGGAGCAGAAGGACATTGGTTAAAGCAATCTTTGAACCGGATGGACGACGAGTAGAAGCCAGAGCCAAAGAATCCCTTCTCAAAATTGCCCAACAAGTAGGAATCACAATTCGCTCTGAATGTGGAGGTAAGGGCACATGTGGAAAGTGCCGTCTCCAAGTTTCACCAAAACAATCAGTTACTCCTCCTACATCAGTAGAAAAAGAGCATTTGACGGTAAAAGAGATGAAGATGGGTTATCGCCTTGCCTGTCAGGCCCTTGTAACGGGTGACTTGGATGTTCAATTGATGGTGCCACGGGAGAGTCGTATTACAAAGCGTAGGCTTCAGATCGAGGGAATCACCAACCCCGTAACACTTCGTCCAGTTGTACATGCTGTTCAGGTGTCAGTTCCTCCCGTCGATCCTACTCATCCAGTGGCTGATGATGAACGGCTAATTGAGGGATTACGGAAGCGCATTGGAGGAAAAAGGGGCTCCTGGGTTATTCCAATGTGGGTTACTAGAAGAATCCCGGAAATAATTCGAGAGTCTCTAGGTCAAGTTACTGTAACCCTTTGGGACAAGAGAACCGTAATCGATGTAAATGCTGGAGACACTAGGGAGGACCTGTTCGGGGTTGCCCTTGATATTGGAACCTCAAAGCTAGTTGCTAGTCTACACTCCCTTGTAACTGGAAATCTTCTTGCAGTTGCTGGATTGGAAAATCCCCAAATCCGTCATGGCGAGGATATCATGTCAAGGCTCAGCTTCGCTGCCAAAGACCCTACTAACAGAGCTGTACTACAGAACCTTATCTTGGATAGCATCAACCTACTCCTAGCTCGCCTGGCACAAGAAGCAACGATTTCACTTGATCACATCTATGAGCTAGTCGTTGTTGGCAACACGGTAATGACCAGTCTTTTCCTCGGCCTTGACACCAAGTATCTGGGGTATGGACCGTTCACCGCACCAGCCCGGGGATATCTCAATGTTTCCTCTGATATATTGAACCTCTCTCTTCCCCCACAGGCAAACGTGCACGTCCTCCCCTGCATCGCTGGATACGTGGGAGCCGATGCTGTAGCAGACATCCTTGCTACTGGTCTCCACCGAAGGAAGAGGATGAGCCTCCTCATTGATATAGGGACCAACAGTGAAGTAGTACTAGGCAACCGCGAAGAATTAACTGCATGCTCTTGTGCCGCAGGTCCTGCCTTTGAAGGTGCTCAGATTGAACATGGTATGAAGGCTGTTTCTGGTGCAATAGAACGTGTTTCCATCCATCCGGATTCCATGGAGGTGGAGGTCGAAACCGTCGATAACAAGCCTCCAATTGGTATCTGTGGGTCTGGTGTTGTAGATGCTGTAGCTCAGCTAGCAGAAGTAGGGCTCCTCACACCCCATGGACGTTTCACCGATTACCCGACATCGAGATTATTGCAAGATGAACGTGGTAAGAGATTCATCTTATTCGAAAGACGAGATGGGGAGAGGGAATCCACGATTACCCTATCTGAGCATGATGTAAGTCAACTGCTTCTAGCCAAAGCAGCAATCCAAACTGGATACAGGCTAGTTCTTGATCACCATCATCTCAGTCCAGCTGACCTTGACAGGGTTTTTATCGCCGGGGCGTTTGGTAACTACCTCAACCCCGCAAGTGCTCGAGTTATAGGTCTTATACCGCGGGTTCCCTCTAACCGTGTGACCTTTGTGGGCAATGCAGCTTTAGCTGGAGCCCGTCTGGCTCTACTCTCTCGCACTCACCGGTCACAAGCAATCCGTCTTGCCAAGACCACTCACTTCCTCGACCTTGCCCGTCACCCTGACTTCAACCAAACATACACCTCCAGCCTTTTCTTACCCAAAGAAACTGAGGAATAATAGCCGCTCTTTTAGGCAAGTTCATCTCAAAGAAGGCATTCTCAGACATGTTAGGTGAAAAATAAGGTGACTGATGAACCCTCTTCCAAACCACCATCTGAAGGCAGCGTTGTAGCAACATTCGGCTCAGCATCTTTTCTCAACGATATGGGTTCAGATATTGTGTATTCCATATGGCCTAGCTTTGTGTATCTCCTGATAGGGTTTGAGAATCCCTTCTTCCTCGGAGTCATTGATGGGTTGGGCAACTGGATTGTGAACATCTCCAAGGGAGCCTCAGGCTTAATCTCAGATAAGATTCAGAAAAGGAAGGTCTTCATATGGACTGGATATCTAGCCGGGGCATCATCTCGAATATTTTATGGGTTGGCACCCACATGGGAGTGGCTGGCTCCAGCGCGAATCTTAGACCGAGCGGGTAAAATAAGGGGATCCCCAAGGGACGCTCTCATCGCTGATGTTTCATCGATGGAGACGAGGGGGAGGAACTTTGGGATTCTACGTGCCCTAGACAATCTAGGCGCTGTCACGGGTATCATGATTACAATAGCCTTTGTGACCTTTGTAATGCCCTTGTTGGGGTCGCTCTACGGATTCACAGAGCTCATGAGTATTAGATTCCTATTCATGGCTGCAGCTATACCTACAATCATTGGTTCTCTCCTTGTTCTCGTAAAAATCAAGGATTATAGAAAGAAGCCCGGAAAACCAGTCTTTAGCCTTGACGGGTTCAACAGGAGTTTATCTCTGTTCATCGTGATTAGCTTCCTATTCAGTAGCGCCTTCTTCAGTTACTCTTTCATTGTGCTCTATGCGAGCCTATTCTTCACCTTTCCAGTCATTAACCCCCTACTCAATGTGACAATTGGCTACCTCATATTCACCCTAGCAGCTGCTCTTCTCTCTGCTCCCCTTGGCAATCTCAGCGACCGCATTGGACGGCGGGGCACAATTCTTGTGGGATATGGGTTCTTTGCACTAATGTGTCTGTTGTTTGTCTTCGTTCCCAACGTCTGGACGATATTGTTGGCACTCATTTGTTATGGTGCATCCATTGGAGCTGCTGTACCTGCTCAGAAGTCTCTGGTTGCAGAGCTAGCCCCGACAGACCTTAGGGCTAGCTTTCTAGGTGTTTATCAACTTGTAACCGGCTTTGCAGCATTATTCGCCAGCGTGCTAGCGGGATTCCTTTGGTTTCTCTTCCTTCCCCAAACGCCTTTCCTTGTAGCTCTTAGCCTTACCGTGGTTGCAGCGCTTCTCTTGCCCTTTGTGAAAGAGAAATCTTCAACCTAGACCTACTCGAATAAAGGCTGAGCAGTCAAGACTGCTCGGGGAATGGTTTGGGTTCGATGTTACCCAAGAGGAGGATGGCCATGATGACAAAGTTGAGACCAAGGGTGATGAAGAGAACGGGGATGGCACCGAATAAGGTGTAAGCAATTGCTGCGGGAATAGGGGTTATTAGGTTGGCGAGCATTATGACTATGAAGAAGATGCTCAGCATCTTTGCTGTCTCTGACCGTGGAATGGCTTTCCGTAGATATGTGAGGATGAGGGTTCTCCACAGTATATCGTTAATGCGTTTGAAGGCAATTGCGATGAATGGTGTTCTCGTCAATGGATTGAATAGAGGAGAAATCGAAACAAGTATGTTAACGATATCAATGGGAAGCCAGTAGGGGAACAATGGAGTAATAATCAGGAGGGTGATGCAGATTGGCATTACCGCGTATATGACTGTCATGGCTCGACGGCTACCCCGGCGATCGAAGAACCCACCCACTGTTATTGACAGGGGGATTGAAGCTGCGAGGACTACCAATATCATGAGTGTAAGGTCACCGTATGAGAAGCCTAGCCAGTCTCTCAAGTAGAACATATTCACAAAGCCGTAGAGCCCATCACTGATCGCATCAATAATCAGAACACCCGTGAATACAGGTAGTAGGACTAGGAGAAGCTTAATGGCGTGCCAGTTCTGTTGGAAGAAGTCCTTAAAGGAGCTGGCTGTTTTACGTTCTCTTGGAATAGGTATTGCTGGTGCTAGAAAGATCGTGCGAACAAGCGCTGCCACAAGGTAACAGATTCCTCCAACGAAGAAGATGATTTGAATGGCAGACACAAAGGAATAGCCTAAATTGAAGAGCCAGGTTAGGAGGGCAAGACCAACGAGCCCAAAGCCTACGCTTGTTTGGAAGATGCCCATGGCAAGGCCGCTGTGTTGAGGTGATATGTTCTCGTAGATGTAGGAGGTGCTGCCGCTAGCGAAGATGGAAGAAGAAGCAATGATTAGGATGCCCATTGAAAACCAGAGAAAGGGGAAACTGATGGGGCCAAGGATGGGTACAACGATGGCAGAGACTGGAGGCGTGAAAGCGAGGAAGAAGAAACCGATACCACTCACAGCCATTGTAGCAACTGATAACCATTTTCTATTGAAATTGTCCCCAACATAACCTCCAATAAATCGAGTGAGAAGATTTACACCGATGAACATTGATAGCATGATACCAAGTAGTATGAAGTCGATGAGTATTTCTTGGAGGTAGAGGATCATGAAGGAGTCGAGGATTATCCCGAAGACACCGAGAATCCATGAGGTTACCAGGTATACGCTGAAGCTTCGGTAGGTGAGTACTGAACGCAGAGAGGAAAGGAATCCTTTCTCTTTTGCTGGCGTTGGCTCCATTGGGGGAGGAGTATCAGCTGAATGCTTAGGACCTGATGCAGTGGAGGGTTTCTCTTCTTGATTGTTCATGTGAGTTTACTCCGTTTAGCAGATGAACGAGCCGTCTCTGGTCCAGTCGGATAGACGGCCTATACGGAGGGTGCTCCACATGCAAGATTCCTTTTCAACTTTTGGCTTCTTCGGGTAGGAGAATGTGAAGTTGGAGTGGTCTAGAGTTGAGGAGGGTGTTTCTATTTGGTAGTTCATTATGGTTGGCTCCTTTTGGTTGTGGGTGGCGGGTATGACATGAGTGACTATATGTATTGTCTACCATTATACCTTGCCACACAAGGTATATCGAGAGATACATATATTTAAGGTTTATGGTACGATAACGAAGAACCCTACACCCCAAGCTTTCAACGTTGACAAGGCTTTTCCCCTAACAAGCCAGTAGTAAGGGAAAATCAAAACCAGAGGTGTACTCCTTGCTGAAGGATCTGGATAGTCTAATGGAAAAGTACAAAGTCGACGCCCTCTTCATCGAGGGCAAAAGCATTCACAAACCCAACCTATACTATGTGACCCGCTTCCTGACCGTAGACAACTGTTTCTATGTAAAAGCACCAGGCAAACCAGGAGTAATCGCAGCAACAGAACTCGTCTGCGACCGAGCCCGAAAACTCTCATCGATAAAGGAATACCACAGCTTATCCCCAATCTATCAGAAAGCTGTTCTTGAAAAGATGGATCTATCTGAGACGGAAGAAGCCATCATATCAGAGACTATAAAGCAGCTCATGTCCACCTGTAAGGTTGTAGGTATTCCACGGGAAACCGATGCTCAAATCGTAGAGTACCTTCAACGGAGCGGGATAAAGACCAAATGCGTTAACGACCTCTTCTTGGAGGCACGTGAAACAAAGGATGCGTCCGAGCAGAAAGCGATTCAGAAGGCTAGCAGAGCAACAGAGGCCACCTTCGAGAAGGTTATTGACGTTATCAAGGATGCCAAAGTAGGAGCAAACAAGGTACTGCGCCACAAAGGAAAAGCCCTCACCGTTGGGGTCCTAAAGCGGATCATCGAACATGCTTTGGTCGACAACGCCGCGGAGAATAGCCAGGAATCAATTGTCGCAGGGGGAAGAAGCGGTGCTGACTGGCACAACATCGGGCAACGCGCAGATAAACTCAAGGCCAATGAGCCCATCATCGTCGATATCTATCCTCGTCTCATAGAGGAACGGTATCACGCAGACATCACACGAACAGTGGTTCGTGGAAGCGTCTCTGCCAAGTTGAAGAAGATGTTCGAGGCAGTAGAATCCGCACTAGATGCTTCTATCGATGCAGCCAGGGTTGGTGGAACATCAACTGAGATGGTGGAGGCTATGGCAGATTCCCTTGATCGGGATGGGTTCGCCTCAGCTCATCGAACACCAGGGATTAAGGAGGGCATGCTTCACGGGCTTGGCCATGGCATTGGACTAGATGTCCACGAACGACCCAGACTATCTAAGAGGCCTCAGCCCATTTATGAGAATGCAGTTTTTGCAGTTGAACCAGGACTCTACTTTCTGAAAATAGGTGGAGTCCGCATCGAAGATAATGTAGTCATCACCAAAAAGGGTGCAAAGAGGATTACAAAGCTCCCCAGAACTTTCTTCCTCTAGCCGAATTGAAGAAATCGTGCTATTCGAGGGGTTCTGCATCTAGTAGGTGCGAAGGGCGGAACCGCTCCCCACAATCTGGGCACTCACCTTTGACCTTCATGAACTCCAGGTATTCGCCGTGATGTCCTTGAGCTTGGCAACTGGGACATAGAACTATTCTCTCTCCAGGATACAACTCAGCCTTACATACCACGCAGTGTCGGTGGGTTTCGATTTTCTGAGTGTGCTTGGGAGATTTGGCCAGGGATTTGTTGCAACTCCAACACTCCCTCTTTTCTAGATTGTTCCATTTGCCGCAACTAGCACATACCTTTACAGTAAGTTCATGCTCTGAAGAACGCCAACCCCTGGGAGGTGAGACAACCCTCACTCGAGATGATTCCTCATCCGGTTGTTCCTCAGAAGATGTTTGGTAAGGAGGTGTATATCTTTCCGGCGTTGCTGGTCTTGGTCTACTGCTTCTAGACCCTCCACTAGATGGTCCACTAGCCGCCTTACAAATCCTGTAAATCACCCCGATAATGATAAAGATAATTACGATATATAATTCGAGGAATTCAAATTGTAAGATAATTTTTCACTTCCCAATTGCCTCATCACTTCTCAAAGAGATTATTGTGACTAGGAGAGAGTAACTAATAACTGGCTAGGCCGCATCCGCAGTTTGCAGATTGGGCAACCTCCCTTAGCTCTTACGAATTCATGCATGTGAGCACGATGTCCAGTTGCATGGCATTTAGGACATATCCCTGCTGCTTCTCCTATACTCACCCCGTAGCCGCAGACCACACAGCTGGTGATTGATTTTGTGGCGTGAGTCTGAGCAGTGGCGGTTTCAAGAGATGTCTCACACTTCCAGCACTCCTCCTGTTCTGGACTGTTCCATTTCTTACATTTGCTGCAAACAAGTACTTTGAACCGGAAATCGATTGGGGTTCTTATGCTTCGTCCGGTCCGAGACACATGAAGAAGCTGGGCTTGTGTAAGATTCTGGTTACAACTAGGACATACGCTCTTTGTTCTGACGAAATCCATCAGATGCGCGCTGTGACCCTGAGCCTCGCAACAGGGAGTCAGAGAGATTGGATCGTCTTGGTATTGCCAGAAGGCGCAGACCGAGCAGTGGGGTTTTGTGTTAAAGGAATGAGTGTGTTGAGTCGCCCCAGCTATTTCTCCTTTACAATGCCAGCAAGATTCCTCAACTGGGCTATTCATCTTACCACAATTGCCACAGAGAAGAACGAGAACATTTTTCCGGGCGGACTTCCATCGTCTCGGACTGGGGAGCGCATGTGGTATTGACTGTTTACTACCAGGAATAACTGTAGTAGATGGCCTTCTTCTGGGAGGAAGTGTCTGAGGTTGGGGTTGACGACCCGTGCTCGGGGGTGGGGTTTTTGGTTCACTCCCCCTCTTCTGTAAGTAGAATCTGCAGAGATAGCATATCCCCATGATGATTGCTGAAAATATTGCGTAGGGGAGGTATACAATTTGCAAAGGGGATTATCTCCGGGGTTGTTGCCTGGGGTGATGCGTTGTATGGGGTTTTGAAACGAGTAGGTGACTTGTTCTTAAACGCTGCCCACAGGTTGGACACTTTCCCTTAGCCTTTATTAACGCGAGTAAATGAGTTTTGTGTCCTTGGCAATGGCAATTGGGGCAAATTGCGATTAGCTCAGACGGAGTAAGCTCATAGCCGCAGGCGACGCAGCTTGGAGTGGATTTCACTATCTGAGTCTCCCTTTTTACCGCGGAGAGGGCTTTGGCGCAGCTCCAACAAGTTGTTTCGGTAGGATTATTCGCTTTCCCACATTCACAGACAAGGACCACAACTTTTTGCTCTAAGGGTTTCCATCGTCGAGAGGGTGGACGCCAATCAGGAGGAAGAACCCGAAGTAGATGAGCAGGTTTAATGCTCGCTTCGCAGCTGGGGCAAGAGCCCTTAGCTCTAACCCAATCTTGTAGGTGCTCTGTGTGCCCCTGGGAAAAGCAGCAGGGTGTTATCACAAGATGATCTCCAGAAAAAAGATAGTAAGCACAGATAGAGCATCGTGAAGATGGGTCGAATGTGTGCAGTTGGTGTTCGAGAGAGGCTAGTGGCTTATTACAGCCCCAGCATTCTTTCTCTGAGGTGTTGTTTAACTTGCCGCATTCACAGGTTATCGCCATGACTCGCTGCTCGGAAAGTATTTGTCGTTGTTGCCTTTGAGCAGGAGGAGTTACCGTTGTGGATCTTGCCTTTCTTTCCCCGCGCTTCTGTTCAGATGAACAGGCCTGTGCTATAGCAAGACATACTCCAACTATAATCACTACTACGATAATTATCATCAATGCGATGGTTTGATAGTAAAGATAACTTGGTTGAAGAATCATTCATCTCTCCTTTATCTTGATTCAGTTTCTATTTCTTGGTGATATCAAGTTCTGTTGTGAAACCTCCAACAGCCCTACTCATGGAACTGGTTACTTTAGTAATATTAGGTTTACGTTTTCTATAGAGTATTGGATTGTACGAAAGGAATTAATTTCTGTTAATATATTATTTGAGTGGGTGTTTCTTGTGCCTTTCGCACAAATAGGTGATATCAAAATACATTATGAGATTGAAGGACAAGGTGACAATCTGCTACTCATTCACGGGGTCACAAGCTTCATTGGGAATTGGCGATTTGTACGCCCACATTTGAGCAAGCATTTCCATCTTGTATTACCAGATTTGCGGGGGCATGGACAATCCGACAAACCCCTCACTCACTATTCTGTTGAGATGTTTGCCCAAGACATGATTGGACTTCTGGATGAATTGGGCATTGAGAGGTGCATTGTTGCTGGACATAGTCTCGGAGGGTTTATTTCACAGCAAGTTACATTGGATGCTCCCAAGCGAGTCCGGGCCCTTATTCTAATCTGCACTGCTCCTCGGGTTGATGTTGAAGCAGCAATGGCACAAGTTCAGGTGTCCCAACAGCTACATGGATTACCTCCAGAACAGGTTATTGAGAAACAACTGGAACTCTATTATGAGAACCCTGGCGAATTACGGTCTACCCCAGGAATGATTGAGACCCTGAAGAAGGATATCAATCAGAGCCAGGAAAATCTAGTGAGTCATGGATACGCACAAGGTGCGGCAGTTGCATTCAACGTGGAGGGACGATTGGACGAGATTCAGGCACCGACTCTCATAATTCAATGTGCACAAGACAAGACCTTTCCTTTGCGATGGGGTGAGTACCTTCGGGATCATATCCCTAACGCTACGCTCAGAGTGATTAACAAGACAAGCCACTCAATTCAGATGGAACAACCTGAGAAACTAGCTCAAGCCATAGCAGAGTTCTGTAAGAGTATTTAATACAGACGTTGGGAGTTTGCCTAGGTGGAACCACGAGAGAGAGTTCAGGCTGCGTTGAGCCATCGCCAGCCTGACAGTATTCCTATTGACCTTGGTGGTCCAGCGAATAGCCTATCCAAATATGTCGCCGAGACTCTCGTGAAGCAGCTACACCTTCCAATACAAAAAATACCAATATGGCAAATTATTCAAGGACAGATCGAGTTACCGGAGCCTTTGCTACAACACTTGAACGTCGATACTCGCCACATACACGGAACACCTCCAGAAAAACCACCAACCCTTACCGGTAAAACTGAAACCTTTGTAGACTGGTTGGGATTACACTACCAGAGGAAAGGACCATTCTTTGTTGTCACTGAACCACCCCTAGCTTCAGCTCGTTCAATCAAAGATATCGATGCCTACCCTTGGCCCAAGCCCAAGGCATCATGGTTCAAGAAGGCAGCTGCACAAGCCCGTACCCATTACAAGAATGGATTCGCTGTAGTTGCCGACCCTTCGGCTCCAGGAGTATTCGAGCTGGGATGTTGGTTAATGGGTTGGACCCAGTTCCTTACAGCGCTTCTTCGAAGACCTCAATTTGCAGTCTATCTACTAGATAGGTCCTTGGAACTGCACAGACAGTTTTGGCAATGCTTCCTTGAAGCGGTGGGTGATTACACTCAAATCGTAGTACTTGGCGACGACTATGGTATCAATACCGGACCTTTCATGGACCCAGAATTGTTCAAGCAGCTGGTGCAGCCACGCCTGAGTCAACTGGTAACCCACATCAAGGCTGTGGCACCCGTTGCTGTAATGCTTCATTCTTGTGGTGCTATTCACTCTCTTATACCGAGTTTGATTGATGCTGACATTGATGTGTTAAGCCCCATCCAGCCCCTTGTTTATGAGATGAGAGCTGCCCAGTTAAAGGATAAGTTCGGTGAAGACCTTACGCTTCACGGAGGAATTGACCTTTACCGCCCAGAAACAACAAGCCTTGAAAGCTTACATCGGGAACTCAAGACACTTGCTACAAGTGGGGGCTATATTTTTGGATTAACTAATTCTGTATTAGATCCCTCCCAGCTAGACCACTTCTTGAGAGTTTTTACCTCTGTTAGGGAGCTTAAGATGTAGCGTAATAGTAAAAGCTTATTTGCAGAAAGGATAGAAAGGGAGAGATATTAATCCTCACTAAGCCCTTGCTTTGAGGATTGAATGACTAGTGGTGTTCCCTGTTGATACTGCCGGCTGTCTTCGTAATGGTGCTTTTCATCGTAACAATTCTCATGATAACATTGGATATGACCGACCACACTTTGGCAGCCCTTCTGGGGGCATCAATCCTTCTCATCTTTCTGGCTCAGATTTGGCCTGTTTGGCAACCCGCAATGGTGGAGCATTTCACTCATGAGGCTGCGATAGCCCTGGCTGCGGGTAATATGGCTGAATATTCAGAATACTTAGCGTTGGCGTCAGAATATGCCACACTCGCTGGCTCCTTCAATCTCGACACCTTCTCTTTCTATTTCACTCGCTGGATAGACCTGGGCACAATCATCGTCATTCTATCGCTGATGGTCATCACAGAGATTGCCCGGGATTCAGGTCTCTTTCAATTCATCGCTGTAAAAGCTCTCAGACTAAGTGGAGGTAGTCCAAGGAAGCTCCTTATGATTTTTTGCGCCCTTACTTTCGCGATGTCCTCAGTTCTAGCCACTACAGCATTGATAGTAGGTCCATTGACAATCCTAGCTTGTGATGCGTTAGAACAAAACCCCGTACCCTTCCTTATATCCAATGCGATGTGTGGCAATGTCGGCGGGATTACGACGATGATATCTAGCGTTCCCTGTATGCTTGTCGCGGGTGCGACTGCTTACGATTTTGCCTGGTTTGTTATCAACCTCTTCCCGCTAGGCTTGATGCTTCTTGGGGTTACAATCTTTATAGCACTGCAGTTGTTCCGTAAGGAATTCTCCACACCAAGACCCCAGCGCGTCAGAGACCTAATGGCGCTGGATGCCTGGGATATGGTTCGGGACCGAGGAGTCTTTTACCGAACCGCTATCCTATTCATAGGTCTGGTCATCGGATTTGTCGTCTTTGGTTCCCTTGGGCTTAGTTGGCTCGTCGCTCTAGTTGGCTGCCTAATCTTTGTAGTTTTCAGTGGTGTTGGTCCCAATCGACTATTCCGTGAGGTCGAGTGGACCGCCCTATTCTTCTTCATCGGACTCTTCATGGTGGTAGGTGGACTTGAGGAGTTCGGGGTGCTTCACGCGATTGGTGAAGGAATCGCGGGGATAGTCGGTAGCAACCAGGTTCTGGCTACGGTGATGCTTTTGTGGGTAACAGGGATTACCAGTGGTGCCGTTGACAACATCCCTGTGACAGCTACTCTAATCCCGGTAGTTAGTATTGTTGGTGAAGGATTACCCGCAGGTGCTATAGGAACACTCTATGGCTCGCTCACGGTAGGTGCTGTACTCGGAGGCGCACTAACACCGATAGCTTCTGCGGCCAATGTTCTGACGATGACAGTTGCCAGGAAGGAAGGGCGACCGATTCCCTACAACAAGATGTTGGTGACTGGGGCTGTCTTGTTCTTCGTCTTCCTTGGCATCTCAACAGGTTATATGTTGTTTAGACTCGCAATGTTCCCACTGGCAGCGCCACCTAGCTTCTCCTAACAAGGAAGAAACACTGGGTATAAAGAAAAAGGGGAGAGCGGGGAAGACCCCGCATGATCACATCCTAGTGAAGGAAGAAGTAGAGTATTCCTCCTCCTGCACCGAAAAGGAGGTAGACAGCTACTAGGGCAATGGCCTGAGCGAAGCCTGCGAACGCTAAGATTAGCAGGAGTGGCCTTGAACCGAAGATACCGCAGATTAGTTGGAGGAGATGTTCAGCCCACCTGAAGAGGGCGAACACAAAGACACCAACCACAATAAAGGCGATAATCACCAGCCACTTCAATGAGACAAACGCTATGATGAAGTCAGGAACATATAATGCGACTAGAATAGCCGCACCAATCCCTGCGGCAAGTCCAAGGAGTGCCGCCCACGATATTTTGGTGAAAGGGGTGAGGAATAAACCAAGAGCTGCCCAGCCCAACAAGATTAGCGTCAGTAAGTCCCCATAGGGATGTCCCACGCCAAAGAAGACTGGATAGAACAGGAGAGACACTAGAGAGGCTAGACAAAGGATACCAAATGGTATGCCTAGAAATCCAACTAGCCTGACGAGTCCCCGTCGCCAACCGATTGGGGGGGCTTCTGCACCGGATTCTTCTTCACTTTTGGATGGCCGTTGAGGCTCGGGCATTAGCGCATCTATAAACCAAGAGAAGGCTGAGATGGAGGCTAGCCCGAGGAACAGTGGAGTGAGGTTTGAGAGTATCAACGTGATAGACATTTTTTATCTCCACCACTACTCGTTGAAAGGGGGTTGAGACCTAAAACTCTTTGTAATTTGACTTCAATATTTGTGGGAGGTTGAATACCAGTTAATCCACTTTCTCCCTTATTTTTTCAATCTCGGTTGAGATATTACCCAAATACTTGAGTACGCTGTTCATTTGTTCGATAAGTGTTTGTAATAATTTGACCATAGCTACTTGAGATGACATGATTCATCAAATCCAACTTGTAGTGTAACTTGATGCGTATTCAGGTCTTAAAAACGCTGGGTAATTAAAGAACCTTGGAGATTAATCTGAAACCTTGTAGAAGTGTTTGAGGAAGGGGAGTGTGTCGAGGAGGTTCTGACTTCGGACTACTTCTGTAGCCCGTGATGCCACGTCGTCATGGCTAGGATTGAAGGCTATTGAAGCGCCTGAGACATTGAACATAGGGAGATCGTTGTACGAGTCTCCGATGGCGACACATCTGTTGAGGGAGATATCAAATTCTTGGACGATTCTGTGTAGGATTTCGTGTTTGTTCTCCAATCCTACAACTACGTCGACACCACAGATTAGACCTTGTCTGTCTACTAGGAGCCTATTAGCATAGCCCACATCAATGCCCAATACTTCCTGAGCTATTGAGGTAAATAGTGTCAAACCGGAGCTTATGATGGCCGTTTTTACCTTCCAGCGATGGAGTGTATCGACTAGCTCTTGGGCTCCTGAGATGAAGGTTAGCCCATCCATTGCTGCCTGTTGAAGTTCACTTATGGGAACTCCATGCCAAAGCTGGACATCGAGCTCAGCCCATCTGGCGTAACCTATCTTACCTGAATAGTAGAGATCAGCGTTTCCCTTTGCAGCCTCTAGTGTACCAAGGTGGTGGTGTATCCAGCGCCAAGAACTGTCAAGACGGACCAGTGTTCCATCTAAATCAAAAGCAGTAAGTCCTGTTATAGATGACAAAGTGTGATCCTCCCTGAATACCTACACCCTTCTTATTAGGCTTCTTAGAAATCGTCAAGTAGGGAATCGATTCCCTTTGTTGAGGGAAAGTTGATTCCAGAAGGAGTAACATCATAGGGGATTCGTCGAGTGTTGTAGTGTGGTCGGGGTGACTTGAGTATTCGTACGAACTTTTGGAGTTTGTCATGAACTTCGACAAGTGTAAGCTGTATGACGCCATCGTGTAGATGTTTGAAGCTTTCAGAAACGGTTGCGGGATGCATCTTGGGCACAAGTACAGCTAGTCCCACGCAACCCGCTAGCTTCATCAGCCGCACAGTACGTGAGGCTAGACGATGGGCTCGCTCGAAGCCAAAGTTGGTCACAGTTCCTGAGAAGCTGTCCACTATCACACGACTCGGTTGTTTCTTACGCTTTGAAATGAAATCATAGGCTTGGTTATAGACGAACATCACCTTGTGGGGATCACTGGGATTAACCACTCGAATGGTTCCTAGTAGCTTGTCCTCTGTCTCAGACCAAAGATCTAGGATAAGTAGCTGTTTTGCCTTGATAGCCTTATCCACATCCACACCTGAATCACTTAACCAGCTTATGACATCTTCAGCTGGTTCTTCATTGGAGGCATATACGACCAGTTCTTTGTGATCTAGTGCATACTTGATGAAGGCATAAACCAGGCTTTGGGGCTGTGTGCCGTTATCAGCCTCCAGCAGATAGCTCTTCCCTCGAAGAAGTGAACCGCCTAAGAGTTGATCAATTTCAGCAATTCCAAAGCTTCCTTCAGCAGCCACTAGTTATGCCCCATCCTGTCAAAGATAGTTAATGTAAGAAAAGTAGTTTGTTAAAAGTGTAACTTTGAGAATTGGTTGTTGAGGATTTCTTATAGATTTCCGCAAGAATCAGTCATTCGAGGTTCTCAGAGATTAATCACCTGGGCCAGCTTGAAATTCACAGTGTTTATCGCCCTTTGCCAAGCACATTGTTTCTTGGCATCGCATGGGTTTGCCTTCTAGCTCTTCAAGCATGGCAGCTATAATTCCAGCGTGTATGAAGTCTACGGGGGCACCGAACCCTTTCATCACTTCTGCCACTGGAGATTTTCGTAGAATTATCGTGTACTCCTCACTGGTCGGATCCTTAGATATTTCCAAGTCACCGAATCCTAATAATTTGACAATCCGAGTAAAACCCTTGAGAGGATTGTCGGGATTCGCCGTTTTTATCCTCTTTAGGAGAAGAGTTGGGGCACGCCGGACGGATTTGTAGGTTGAAGCGTAAATATCTGGACCAACCTTGGCAATGTCCTTTTCGGTAAGAAGCTGGCGAACTAGATGAGCAAGAGCTTCTGTGGGAAGAATCATGCACCGCTCACCGAAGAGCTGGAGAACCCCTTCTGCCACCTGATGTAGCCCGGTCTTCATTTCCTCTGACTTTTCAATTCCATTAAGGCTAATTGCTAACCCTGCGTCAGTTACTTCATAGGGGATGCGGCGTGTTTCAAAACCTGATAATGGAGATTTTAGTATTCGAATAAATTTCTGTAGCCTGTTATGGTGTTCTTGAAGAGTAAGCTGGATACATCCATCATAAAGATGTCTAAAGCTTTCTGAAACCGTTGGAGGATGCATCTTTGGAATTAGAACCGACAGGCCAATTGCCTGTCCTATTTTCATCATACGGGTTGCACGGTCTGCAAGCCTATTAGCTCGTTCAAACCCAAAGGTACTCACTGCTCCTGACAGGCTCTCCATTACAACCCTTCTGGGTCTATCTTCTCTGTCTTCTAGCGCATTCTTAAACGCTTGATTGTAGGTATAGAGGACCTTGTGAGGGTCATCGGGATTCCCGGCTCTGAGGATTCCTGGTCCATTGTCTTCGTTCTCTGACCAAAGGTCTAAGATGAGTAGTTGTTCCCCCTTGATTGCCTTGTCTATATTGATAGAGTATTCTTTGAGTTTTACTAGGACGTCTTCAGCTGGTCCTTCATTGGTAGCGAAAACGACGAGTTCTCCCTTGGTCAATGCGTGTTTGATGAAGGGAAATATTATGCTTTGGGGTTGAGTTCCGTTGTCAGCTTCAAGCAAGTAGCTTTTTCCACATATAAGGGAGCCACCAAGGAGCTGATCTATATCAGCAATTCCAAAACTTACATCAGGAACCAAAGTCTTCCTGCCTCAACGTCAAGACGAAATTCCTTAGTATAAGTACCATATATACTAGTACCCTCGATAGAGGGAAACCAGAAGCTATTTGTGTTTTTCTAAAACCTACTAGTGCCAAGGAAAGACATCGATGAGAGGTAAATAGGTGGGGTAGAAGAGAAAGACGTAGAGGAGGCAGTAGAGAAGGAGAATGAAGAAGAGAAGATATGTGGCGTTACGACCCTGACGGCGTAACCAGTCAATGGAGCTCTGCTCTGAATCTTGTTCTTGTTTCATTCTTTTACTGCGGTAAGCTCCCACAAGGGCGAAGAAAATCATGCCTGAAAAAGTGAATAGGAGAACCGTCTTGAATTTTAGGAGTCCCCACCAAAAGAGGTGTGTGTAACTACCTACAGTGACGTAGAGGAGTGTGATGCCAAGGGCGGTTAGAAACAACCCTAGACGTGTGGCTCGATGTGGACCTAATAGCACAGCGGTTGTGCGGAGCCCTGCTTGACGATCAGCATCATAGTCGGAGGCAGTGTGAACACCGTGGGTTCCTGCATAGAAGAAACCCGGACCTATTAGGAGGAGAAGAGGAAGTGTTGGTTGAGCTGCAAGTATGATGAAGGCTGCGACTACTGCCATTGTACCAAAGGCCAGCCCAATCATGAAGAGGTCTATGAAGGGCTTTGCTTTGAGGCGAAGGGGAGGGCCTGAGTAAAGACAGCCCAGTAAAACAATACTTAGTAGCACCACAAAGAAGAGAGGAGATACTAGTATGGCTAGTACTACGGCGACTAAGAGCATGCTAAGGGCTAGTAGAATTCCCTCACGTTTGCTGACACGTCCAGCGGCAAGGGGAAGCTTGGACTTCTCAGAATGAGCCCTGTCAGTGTCTAGGTCACCAAGCTGATTCTGGATGAAGATGAAAGAATTGAGAAGACAAATTGAGATTAGAGCGGCTGAAAAACGGAGCCATGTAAAAGGATTGTGAAGGGGAAAAGAAGGCGGTACACTTAGAGGTGGACCTCCGAGAATGAGAAAGGATAGTGTTACAAGGAAGACTGAGCCCAGCCATACATTGAAGCGAGTGAGTTGAGCTAGAACCTTCCAGAAAGGCACGGAATCTGACTCATCAACAGGACTCTCATCTGAAGAGAGGGCTGCTTTACTTCTTGGTTGTTTGTAGAGATTCAGCAGAGCAGTGGCTGCTAGAACAATGGTAAGAAAGCCAGTTGTGAGGGGATTTATGGGTGGAAAGATAAAGGCCCACAATAGATACATGAGTACGGGATTGATAGGGGCTAACTCAGGCCAAGGGTGACCTGCTTGAAGGTTCAAGAAAGTCTCTACAGTAAATGAAGCAAAAAGGAGAGCAGCTATCGCATGGATGATGCTGTCAGACCGAGTTCGCCACCAACCAAAGAGGCTGAATCGGATTAGATACATTGCAGAAGCGAAGAGGATGATGAAGAGTGGTAGGAAAAGCCCGTTTTGGTAAGCGAGATTCATGGTTACCCCTGGAACAAGTAACCCTGCGATAAATTCTATGAGCATGCCCGTGATAAGGAGGATTATTCCTAGGATGAAATATAGGCGCTTTCTCCAGCGGTTTGCTTGCACCATGACAGACTCTAATGAATAGATGCCCCTATTTAAACTAAAGAGCCGCAAGAAAGAATAAAAAGGACGTTAGGAGGCAATATTGCTCTCTTCGGTTATGCAGGAAGTTATATTTCATGAAACCTCGGATTGCAGTAGTTGCAATTGGTGGGAACTCGCTCATCAGGGACAATGACCACCAAACAATTCAAGACCAATATGCTGCTGCACAAGAAACTTGCATTCATATTGCCAACCTTGTACAGCTTGGCTGGCATGTTGCCATAACCCACGGGAATGGTCCTCAGGTGGGTTTCTGTCTTCGACGCTCGGAACTAGCTGCTGAAGAAGTTCCAGAGTCGCCCCTTCATATTTGCGGAGCTGAAACTCAAGGATCGATAGGTTACATGTTGCAGCAAATCCTTTACGGCGAGTTTCATAAACGAGGTTTGCTTCAGGACATCGTTACTCTTGTCACCCAAGTCATCGTTAGCCAAGATGACTCAGCGTTCTCTGATCCAACCAAGCCTATTGGATCCTACATGGATGAGAAAACAGCCCAGCAAAGAGAAGCCGAGGGTTGGCAAGTTCGAGAAGTTGAAAGGGGTCGTTGGCGTCGGGTAGTTCCTTCACCAAAACCGCTAAGAATTGTCGAGGAGCCTGTGATAACCAATCTCCTGAGGGCAGGAGTTGTGGTCATAACTGCAGGTGGTGGAGGTATTCCTGTTGTTGAAGATGAAGAAGGTTGTCTAGAAGGAGTGGCTGCAGTCATAGATAAGGATCGAGTCTCAGCCTTACTCGGGAACACCCTTGGGGCCCGGCTCCTACTCATTTCTACCAAGGTTGATAAGGTCTACATCAACTATGGTGAGCCAGGGCAAAAAGCGATTGAAACGATGAGTATATCGACAGCTCGTCGCTACCTCAAAGAGGGACACTTTAAGGCTGGTTCAATGAAGCCAAAAATCGAGTCCGCCATCACCTTTCTTGAGAATGGAGGTAAGCAGGCAATCATCACTTCTCCTGAAAACTTGACTGAGGCCTTAATCAGAAATGCAGGAACAAGAATACTTCCCGATTGAAATCGAGTCAGAGGTGGCTTGAGTTGAATGATGTGAATGACCTCTTCTGGCCCATACATCAAGCAGAGGTTTCGAGTAAAGAGTGGACGGAAGAACTGCTTACTCGAGTAACAAAGGTTCTGAAAAAGGAACCACTGCTAATCACCCTGCCTGATGGACCTCTCGTTTTTGTTGGAGATACTCATGGAGATTGGGAGGCAACTTTGAGCATCATTGAACAATACTGGGACTCGCCCACAACCTTTGTATTTCTAGGTGACTATGTGGACCGGGGACCACGCCAAGTTGAGAATATCAACCTTCTCTTTAGTCTCAAGTGCCAAGCCCCAGAACGTTTGATTCTTCTAAGGGGTAATCATGAGACAGAATCAATAAACCGGCGCTATGGGTTCTACTCAGAGGTCAAGGATAAACTAGGTGATTTGACTGAGGAATACGCTCGTAGTTTCCAGGAACTTCCTCTAGCAGCTGTAAGTAATCGTCGGGGAACCTTTGCGGTACATGGCGGCATAGCTGAAGGCTTAGAGGAGATTGGGGAAATTAACGAGCTGCCACGAGAGAAGGAAATAGAGAATCATATTACCTTTCAGCTTCTTTGGAATGATCCCAAGGAGAAGATTCAGGGATTTAAACCGAATCCTAGAGGGGGCGGAAGCCGCCTGTATGGTCGTGATGTGACTGAAGAGTTCCTTGAGAGAAACGGCTTGAAATTCATTATTCGTGCTCATGAAGTGTTCGAGCAAGGGTACCATGAGTTCTTCGACGGGCTTGTTATCAGCCTATTCTCTTGTCGCTGTTATCGCAGGCCAATGGAAGGAAAGGTACTTCACATAGATAGCGATGGTGTGCAGCGACCCGTTCGAGTCTAACCCAATTTGACAGAGGGAATTCTTAGAATAAAGACGGTACCATAACGTCTATCTCCAGGGATACGATTACTAACCTCAACTTTTCCTTTAAAGGATGCAGCTATTTTTTCCACTAGGAGTAGAGTCAAGGGCGAGTCCTTTGCAGGGCGAAGGTCTCGGCGGAAAAGGAGATCCTTTTCTTCGTCTGGAATTACGTTTCCCTCATCGGAGAAGGTAACTTGCCAATAGGTTACAGCAGCCCAAGTGATTTCCTTAGCTGCTACTTCAATGGTCACTTTGTTGTGGGGGTTCTTTTCAATCATGTAATGCAAGAGGTTCGTGAAAAGGTCATGAAGTAGGAGATTTGCTAATACATAGCAACCGGACCTTGGTAGCTTCGAGGGAATAGTTAATTCTCTTTGATTGAAGTGCTCCTTTACCTCCTCAGTCACTTTTGATAGAATTCTACACATGTCAACGCGAGAAAGCTCAGGAGCTTGATTCGAACCGATTTGACGGATTTTCAGTACAGAACTGATAAGCCTTTGTATCCATTTTGCCTCTTTGGTTACTCCCAAGACGTATTCACTGGCTCGGGGGTCATCCTTAAGCATCTCGGTTAGAGCTTCTGCGTTACCTTGAATCTCTTGACTTCTCTCCATTACTTGAGAGACAAGGAGTTCATCGTATTGATCCCTTTCAGAGATTACCCCTGGTTTTGAAGATCTCCTTACTCTTCTAGCTTGTTTGGCTTTATTTAACTCGAAACGGATACGTTTCATCCTCTCGATAAGAAGACGGTAATTATCTGAGAGGGATTGAAGTTCAGTAAAGAGTAAGTGACGTGGTTCCTCGTAGGCTGTTATTCCAGGTTCACTAACATCTAATACCTGTTCTTCTAGCTTCTCGAGCGGCCGAAACATAAGACCAAAGAGAAAGAAGGATACTGCTCCTCCGAATACTAGGAGGATTCCCACAAGGGAGAAGAAACCGATCCCGATAATCTGCATCGCGATGGCTGCATCCCCCAGGGGGAGGAAAATTAAGAGAACACCTTGGATTAGAGAAACAGCAGTAATTATCAGGATTAGTAGAATTCCCATTAGAAGTGAAATTATCAATATCGTTGCAACTGCGGTGTAGCGAACAGAGGCAGGGCGGTGTTCTGGCATATTTTCGATTGTCTGTGCAAAGATGGCCAATGCGGTGACAAGGAACATCAGATTTGAGAGAAGGAGAAGACTATCTGACACGGAGCCAGCAAGATAGAAGACAGGAACCATTGAATGGAGAAAACCGTATTGGAAGGCAAAATGAGTATAGGCTAAGAACTGGATTGAAACTGTGATGACCAAGGTGGCTCGGCAAAGATGATCAATTAGTTCATAAGGTGTGTTCTTTGCGAAAAAGAAACTCCACGCGAATACAATGGCAAACCACCCCAACAACATTCTAGCTCCAGCAATAAGGGCAAAGGGGACAAGGGGCACGCCAAGGAGATTCGCATTGTAAACGTGAAGAAGGAAGCCAAGGAACAGTATAACAAGTGCGATGTATCCTACGATAGAGGTAAGGCTCCGTCTGCCCCGCTGCTCTCCTGTTATTACAGCTAATCCAATAACTAGAACGATTAGTGCGAGTAATTCGAAACTAGTAGTTCCACTGGGAAAGCCTATGGAGGAACTAAGAAAGAAGACTTCGATTAGGAACCATGTAACACCGATAACATTGATAATGCCCACTAGTAGGAGCAGAATCATCAAACGCCGAATAACCTTGTTTTGATACCCTTGAAGGCAGAAGCACACACAGATGACTGCGACGTTACTTAGTAAACGAACCCCAAAGATGTAGGATAACAGAAAGGGCTGAGCACCTACAAACAAGGGAATAATTGAGAGAAATATTACAAAGGGGAGAGAAAGGGCAATGATTCCTTGATTATAGCGTTGAAGCCAGCGACTTCTTCCTATTAATTTTGACAACCTCGCCCACCATCTATTACCGAATTAAAACGAGAGAGAACAGATTAGCTTTAAAGCCTTTGCTTAGTCTCTCAACCCCTGAGCTTCTTTGATGGCTGATTCAATCTCTACTGAAAGCTTGGGACCAATCCCATGGATTGCTCGAAGCCCAGCGCGCCCCTCCTTTTCCAGGACCTCTAGTAAGTTCTTGGACTGGGCATCAACGATTCGCCCTGCTTTCCTGAGGGCGAATTCCCGAAAGCCAGTTATCCCCTTTAAGGTAAGCCGGTAGGCACGGTCGTAGAGAATTTCAGCTACTCGTAGGTTGAAGGCTAGTGGATGATCGGGTGGTATTGGTCGAGGAATGCGGTCAGAGAGCCCATACTCTTGGCAAAGCCGTTCTACACGTCGTCCCAGATTGGCAATGTAATGTGGATGAGGAGCATAGGCTGTATTGTTTTCATAGAGCAGCTCATATTTTTCAAGGAGTTTCGGATCGTAGCGTCTAAGTGCCTCGAAAAACCATTCGCGCTGTTTGGATGCGAGCGTCAAGGACCCCACCAACACATATTGCCCGCCGTTATTTTTTGTCTCCTGTATTACAGCTTCCAGGTTCTCCTCATTATCATAGATGTAGGGTAGCGCTGGCATCAAGGCAGTCCCAGTGTAGAGTCCTGCTTTAGCGAATTTCCGCATCGCATTGAAACGGTTCTTCACGCTTGGTGCACCAGGTTCGAAGAGTCGGCGGGTCTTATCATCTCTTGTTGTTATGATTGAGAATCCTGTAATCACGGTGATGTCTCTAGAAATCATTCGTCGAAGAATGTTGAGATCCTTAAGAACCAAGTCAGACTTTTCCAAGATGAAAACTGGGAATTCCCGGTCAAGGCAAATCTGAAGCATCCTTTTGGAGAGCCTGTAGCGCTTTTCCAAGGGTTGCCAATCACCTACACCGATTAAACCCTTAGGGGAAAGGGGAAGCTCTTTACGGAGAAGGGTTGGAGCGTTCGCCTTGACTTTAATTATTCTAGCAAAGTCAGCAGGGTTCGCGTAAGGAGTGTACTTCTCTTCTCTTGTATAGCAATATTCACATCCATGTGCACAACCTATGTAGGGATGTGCAGAATACTGTGTCCAAAACCAAGGGTCTAAGTGTTTGTGCTTGTTGACTATCCGCTTTGCCTTGTATTCCTTAACTATGATTTGCATCCACATTGCCCTTCCATTAGACCTGTGTTCTTTGGTAGAGCACTTAGATGTACTATCTAATAATTCCGATGCTATTAGAGAAATTATTTTCGTCTATGGTAAATAGATTACCTTCCTTTTAGTAATTCCCAGACACACCCTCCGTTCCTCCAGCATCAAATCTAGGTAGACAATGTTTCAATGGAGCGAAGGAATCGTTCAGGTTTTTGAGGTCAGCGTCTTCTCCTTATCATCCATATGACTACTACCAGACCAATGATTCCTGCTACTCCGCCTCCAATAATTAGGAGCGAAATAGGATTACTACCGACGATGAATTCATAGTAGAGTCCTCCGTTATCATCGCGACCGATGTTACCCAAAACGTCTTGCGCAGCCACATAAAGCTGAACTCGTGCACCTGCTGGAAATGGGTCAAGAGTTTCTTCATAGGTGTTTCCATAAGCCAGAGTCATTAAGCGGCTCAACCATGGCCCCATATTGACACTATAGGCGACATAGATTTGTTGAATGTCAGAACCTAGTTCCTCCTTCACAACTTGAGCCGTAACATGGACACTGTCAGTACTTAGTGGTTGCATGGGAGTATAGGTTACTCCAAAGACATTGGGTATGTAGCGTAAGACCGTCACCGAAACTTCGGATGTATTAGTGAGCCCGTTGTTATCTACAACCCGTGCCTGAATTGTAAGAGGACCCCATCCCTGCACATCCCAGAGGTAGTAATATCGAGAATTAAGTACTGAAATCTTGGTAGTACTCCAGCTACTCCCATTCAAACTGACCAGTACATACTTTATCGGTTCTTCATCCGGATCTGTCACATTGATCCAAATGGTACAAGTTGTGCCTTGAACAAGTTCTTCAGCGGGTAAGGGCGAATCGATGATAAGGGATATCCCCCAGTCTATTAACACCGAATGCGAGGCCCGTCCAACCCAGTCAGCATCGTCGAAGATGCGAGCATGAAACTGAATCTCTCCGTACTCCTCTGTTGCATTCCAATAATAGGTGCAGTGTGTCTCGTTGAGCCCTGAGGATATGTCAAACCAGTCGCCGCCTTCAATGGAGAGTTCTACTCGACTGATGTCATCGTAATCGTCATCGAGTTCAAGGACAATGGGCACATCATCTGCCGGGTTTATGTATCCAAGCGGGGGTAGAGGGGCAACAAATGTTGCCTCGGGGAAGCCAGGTTCTGTTGACACTATTTGGGCAAAATCTGCAACCGTAGCAGCCGCTGTTTTAGCAACGAGAGTTCCCAATTCAAAAGAATAATCGAACTGACCAATAGCATCAGCAGCGCTATGAATATAGGGTTGACCCATTCCTCCTCGTTCAAAGAACCAAACGGCTGGGTAGCCTTGTTCCCAGAAGGGTGAATGGTCACTTAATACCATGTGTGGGTTAAACCATGCATTCACTGGAGCACCCACCCAGTTTTGCCCACGGTCTTCAGCCAAGGAAGCGAAAGTCCCGCTGGCACCACCGTTGTGGATGATATCAATTTTCTCGTTTTCTGGTGCATCTGGATTATTCCAGTGAATCATGTCGAAATTTACCATTGCAGCAACTGAGATGTTTTCATAATTCAGCATCCCAGCATAAGCCTTTGACCCGAAGAGACCCTGTTCCTCCTGATTAAACGCCAGAAAGTGGATACTATAATTATAGGTATATTGGGAGAGGGCTTGAGCCATTTCCATAACTGCAGCAACTCCTGACGCGTCATCATCAGCACCCGGCGATACTAAGGGTGTGGTGTCGAGGTGAGCACCGACAACAATTACAGCGTTGTTAAGAGAGTTACCTCCAGGTAAGATGCCGACCACGTTCGGCGAACCTCCACTGAAATCATGGATTGAAACATCTAAGCCTACATCTTCGAAGAAATCAGCTATGTAATCAACAGTTTCTGCGTTGCCTGGTTGACCTGTCATCCTACTCCCGAAGGCGCTTGTCAGCGTTGTTAAGTGACGACTGTATCCAGAAGTTGTTATCCGGTCGATTATGCCTTGGATTTCTGTTGGAGCATCAATACTCTTGGCTAGGGAAATTGACGACGTGATTGAATCAGAGGCTCTATCGTATTGGTGGTTATCAATTAATCCACTGGATGAAATCGAGTTCATCTGTGATAATGCAAGTGGATTCGAATCACTGGCTGAAAGGCCTGTTGGAGTTAATATCAAAAACCCGCAGAGCATGAGTAACAGAAGTCCAGAATGTATCCACATCTTCTTCAAGGACAATTACCTCAAATATATGATACCCGAGACCGTTTGTTGATTCTTTTCTTATTTCTTTCCTTTACTGCACATTCAGCGGTCAACGATTATGGTAATGGAGAGAAACCAGCCTAAATTAGGAAGAACTATCAATATTCTGTTACTGAAGAATCTGTGAGGTGGGAAGACTATACTACAGGATCTTGTGTCTCAGAATCCTCAAGGGAGGCGGATGATGTTTGAAGGAGCGTTTCTTGGAATTGGGTAAGAACATCCTTGAATCCCTTTCGCATCTTAAGAAATAGTTCGTTACGCTGGACCTCCGTTTGGTAGATGATTTCAAGGAGTTCGCTCTTCAGGAACTTCGCGATTTCCTTATAGGACTCGACTAATTCTATCATCTGATCCTTATAGGCACTGAATTCAAGGAACAAAGATGTAGCTTGAGAAGCGCCCAAAAGCATGGCTTTATGGTCGCGAAAATGGGACGCCAAGGTTCTGATGTCCAATCCTCCCTGAATCTTGTGCATCAATTCCATCATTTCTATATGAGTGAGATTAAGGAGACTTCGGAAGAGTAGATTGTGGTGCTCTTCGAATATCCAGTGAGTTCTATCATGAAGACTGACATGTTCCTTGAATTTCTGCCGTAATTTTTGGAATTCCTGTATTTTTCTGTCGAATTCTTCCATTTCTGCTATTCCAAAAAGACCTGGTGATTCGGTAAGGATGAAGGTTGGAAACTCTCGTGAATCTTTAGCGAGGAGGGATATGGCTTCAGCAACATAGTTGATGACTTCTTCGAGGCCTTCTTCTTCCATTGCGGCATTGATTGCGTTACGAGCTTCTGACTGGAGTTGGGTAGACTTCTCTGAGGTGATATAGCGAAGAACTTCGAGGAAGCCGTACATGAACTCGCTCTGAATCATTTTGTGTATTTTTTCAAGATGTGGTAGATAGGTGATAAGGGTGTGTTGAAATTTCTCCGAAATCAGTTGGTCTTCGTAGAATTGACCCAGAAACCATTTGATACCTGAGACACCCAATTCTTTAGACTTTATGGCTTCACGGGGATTGCTAATACTCCGTACCGTTTCATCAAATTCCTTAGTTTCTGTGATTCCAACTGATGAAAACAGTGTATGTAAGCTTCGCCGTTGATTTCGATAGTAACTGTAATATGTAACTAGGTGGTCAACGAATTCATCTATACTGTGAATGATTTGACTTCCTTCAGGAATTACTAAATGGTTTCCTGTGCCATGCTTCTCCAGAAACTTTGATACTCGTGATTCTGATTTACTACTAATCTCAGCTTTGACTTTTTCGTATTGAAAGAGGTGTGTTAAATAACGGTTAAGAAGTATACAAATTTGTTCTTGAACCTTCTCATTTGTGAGTTCTTCTTCCTGGTCCATAGGTTTTCCTCTTTGTTCTTATTCGGGAGATACTGACTGACTGCTGACCATTTCCTTCTGAAGAATCAGTTCGGAAACCTTTTCGAATGTCTCTTTTACACCTTGGTCAACCTTTGCACTGGTCTCAAAATACTTCATCCCTCTCTCGTCTATCAAGGTTTCAACATCACTTGTGGTAACTTCTCGAGTATCAGTCAAGTCAAGTTTGTTACCAACCAAGATCATGGGGATGTCTTGGCTGGCATAGCGTTGAATCTGTTCTACCCATTTTTCAACGTTCAGAAAGCTTTGTCGACGAGTAAGATCAAATACTAACACAGCACCCTTTGCGCCACGATAATAAATTGGTCGAATACCTGCGTACCGCTCCTGACCTGCTGTATCCCAAATCTGGAGCTTGACAATATGTCCATTCATGGAGAGCGTCTTAACGACAAAGTCGACACCTAATGTGCTGATATATTGGTCAGTAAAAGTGCCATAGGCGAATCTTGTAGTAAGGCTTGTTTTACCGACTTCTGCATCACCAACAAGCACTATTTTAAAGAGGTAATCGAAATTGCCATTTGACATCGTGTCTTGTCCTCATCCATTTCCGAACTGAAGTTCTCAGATATCTATTCAGTTGGTAGTCACTTAAAGATTTAGTTAGGATGATATTCAAAACCACGTTGAGCTTTACGCCGGCGGAGCTTGCGTAAATCATAGAGCTTCTTCAGCTCATTGGAGGCCGTTCCCTTGGCTATACCTAATTCTTCAGCTACCACAGCTGATGTAGCCTTCTTCAGCTTGTGGATTAGGGTTAATATGTCTCGCTGAATAGCTGTTATTCCTTCAGGATCGGATGCCATGAAGGAGTCAAGTTCTATTTCCCTCTCAGATTTTGTGAATCGACTCTCATCAGATGCGCTTGGTACTAGGGTGGTCTCCTCTGGTAGACTTGGTTGTTGATGAATTATCTGAAGTACATAATCGCTGGTGATTCTGTCCCCAGCTGGATTGCCATCTTGAAAGGCATCAGTAATTATACTCTCACAGAGCCGCAGTGTAGGTCTTGGGTAACCCCTTGTATGTTTATGGATTTTATCAATAGCTCCCAGAGTGAATGGTGAGATATCAGTACCACCAAAGTATTCAATTCGTTGGCGAATCAATTCCTCTGTTTCTTCTCGTGTTAGAACTTCAATATGACCGCCAGCAACTCTTCTTTCAAGCATCATCTTGTAGGTTACCCTTTCTGCCAGTGGTCCAAAGATGTTAGTTAAGGCCTTCTGAAAACCTGTTAGTCCAGCCATAAACAGTACAACCGCAGGCGAGTCGCTGAGGTGACGAAGCCACTGTACAGTTTTTCTTTTCTCTGCGACTACTGCTTCTGAATCACCGACCTCGATAGCAAGGGTTTGACCTTCGTCGATAAGAAGAATTATCCGGCGATGTTTCTTTATGTAGAATTCCTGAATGTTTTCTGATAAGGAATCTATGAGATCAGGTGGAGGACCACTTTCTTTCATGGTGTTCCGAGCAACCAAATTTGTCAATGCAGAACTGAGAATTCTGGTGTCGACAGGTTCGGATATCGAGCAAGGAATCATGTTGGTTGTTGTATTCAGTTTCTGCAGGAACCAGCGTAGAACATGGGTTTTTCCAGTTCCAGCTCGTCCTTCAATAAGTATGATGTTTCCAGTTCTGAGTTGTGTCATTAAGGGGGTGATGATACGTTTCTCCCCTGCGAATACTTCAGGCATTACATCTATCCTAAAGGGGAAATCCCACCAACCCAAGCTTTTCATACGCTCGTCAATGGCAAACATAACATCAGTTCTCCTTACCTGGATGGTTCACCACTGGTTGGGTTCGAGTTCATCACCTTGTTTGTGTTAGATAGGTTCGCACCCTAGCTTTCAGCTAAGGCTACATCTCCTAATCGTCCGAGTTGATCGTTGTAGCTAAAGGCACAACACACATTCCCTCCTCCATTATTGAAAGTCGAATCCTCCTCTCTGTTCGTTTCGCAGAGATATATGCAGTAGCTAGTATTCACGAGATTTCCAGAACGTCGACACACAATCATTTGTGATGTTGGAGCAATTAAATCTAGGACAGAATCCTGTGAATGGAGTATCTGGGATGTTTCGAGCATAAACCTTGGTCGTACTATTTTTGATTTCTCAATCATTTATCCTCACCTTCCTTGTGACTAGCGTAGATTATCCGTTTAGGGCTCCTGAATGAGCTGTGTTTGGCCTGTTCAGAGATTTTGTTTGCAAGCTCGTAAAATACCCTTATTTTTCCTTTTTGGAGCCCCATAACATCATTCAACTTCATTAAACTTCATTCAGGTTCATTAAAGATATTTAGAACCCTATAAAGCTTCCTATCTCCTTGGGGATTTCTCTCTAGCCCCCCATAAATTGCCTGTTACATTAATTATTTCATTCTGAAAGAAATTATTCCTAAACGGTGTTAATGCCCGAAATCCCTTTTTCAGTACGGAAAAGCCTTCATTTCCCCATATTGAGAATTTGGTCGGTCATTTTGCGTTCCAATGAAATGGAATGAACATCCCCTACAATCAACCCCATCTAATCGAGGAGAGATACGGAAAGAGGACCAGAGGATGAGCCAAACTCTTCGTGGAGATATCTCAGAAGTTCAAACCGTTTAGGGTTTAGGTGTAAAAGTGACTGTATATCATCAAGCGAGAGGTGAGGTGAATGTTTCCGGAAACTTATGAAGTATCTAAGATCCTTTATCAACTCTCTGAGTTGAAACTCCAAGAATTGCCCTTGCTCGGAGAGAGATTCGCTGAGGGCTAAGGATGTTTTTGCTATATTCATCTGAAACTGGTTTGGAGGAGCCTGATACCAACACCCACCATCAGGGTCACACCTCAAGAAGAGGTAATGATCAATATACTCGGGGACTACCATGTTCTTGAAGACTTTTTCAGTGACACCGAGGAGCGTGGATGTCTTGTGAACTTGGTGCTTACGACTCTGAAGGATTCCCCTAGTAATCTCCATATCCGTTATTGCATCCATGTGAGGGATTTTGAAGGGGAGCAACTCGTCTAGGGATTCCCTTAGTCTTGTGATATGTTCATCGCTGCAACAGACTATCACAGCTGAACCGATGAGTATATTCAAGAGAAGAATATCGAGAACTTCCCCCATAGAGCTGAGCAGGAACTCTGCAGAGGTTAGTTCTTGTTTTTCAGCTTCAAATCGAGTGTTGTGTGCAGCAAGGGCCTGTTGGATTGTTGGGATGAATTTTTCAAACATCCGGGTCCCGCCATCCCACCTTGCTAAGATGTCCTCGAATTTGTTTAGAAAGAGGACATTTAGACTGTGAAGAACCGCCTGTACTTCAAGCACATCTGCACCTGAATCGGCTAATCCTACAGTGATGATATCCTGCAAGGCGTCATAATGGAACCGGTAAACACCAGCTTCGATGGTGCGAATTTCTTCGTCAATTGCCTCATGACCGAACTCCCTAATCGCAGTTAACAAACCTGTCAAGATTGTCTGGTCAAGCTTCACGACTGGTGAGAGAACAGAAACAAGGTTTTCACCAGAACGGAGAAAGATGAACACAGAATGGATTTTACTTGACAGGGTAACACCCCTCACCACTGATTTGCCTAGAGCGATAAGAGATTAAAGTGTTTCTTACATGCTTTTACTGGAGCTTCTTTGAGTTACCCCTTTAATTTATAAAGATTATCAACTTGCTGTTGATACTGAAGGACAATAGAGGTGCATACTGTGACAATTGACAGAATTCTGAAGACCTTAGAAGAATTATCCGAAGCTATAGGAGTCTCTGGTTTTGAAAAACCTCCTCGTGACATGATTCAGGAGGAAATCAAGGATTTGGTTGATAAGGCTTGGGTAGACCCCCTGGGGAACCTACTAGCTATCCGCAAGGGTGAGACAAAACACCCTCGCATCCTGCTAGACGCCCATGTAGACGAAATCGGTTTCATAATCACACATGTAGATAAGCGAGGATTCCTTCGAATAGCCCCATTAGGAGGATGGGACCCAAGAACACTACCTGGGCAACGAGTCATCATTCAACCCCACGCCATTAAGGAGAAATACCCTCCACCAGTTTTCGGTGTCATCACTGCGATGCCACCACACCTGACTTCACCAGAACAGCGAAGGAAGGTCATTCAGATAGAAGAACTCTTAGTCGATATCGGCGTAACCTCATTTGACGAAGCAAAGGAGAAGGGAGTAGTGATGGGTGTTCCTTTAACCGTGTGGCAGCCCTTCATGAGGCTCAGCGATGACTCGCTAACCGGTAAAGCATTCGATGATCGTGTGGGCTGCACTATTCTGGTTGAAACCTTACGGCGTTTAGAGGAGGCCAAGAATAGGCAAGCGACTGTGGTCTTTAACTTTGCAATGGCAGAAGAGGTGGGAGCACGAGGAGCCAGGACTGGTGCTTATACGTTAGAACCTGATGTTGCACTTGCCCTAGAGTGTACCACTGCAGCAGATATACCAGACGTTCCAGATCACAAATCACCTACTCGTCTTGGTGAGGGACCAGCAATAACCTTAGCCGATCGCTCTATGATCGCTCATCCCAAGGTGGTCTCCACTCTTCAACGCGTCGGAGAGAAGGAAAAGATAAGACATCAGGTGAAGAAGCCGATAATTACCGGCGGAACAGATGCGGGGCAAATTCATGTGACAAGGGGAGGTGTTCCCTCAGGGGTTGTTTCAGTTCCCTCCCGCAACATTCACTCAGCAGTTTCTGTAATTCGGCTCTCCGATATGGTCGCTGCCGTTGACCTTGTTTATGGCTTCATACAAACTTGGAAAGAATAGGAAGGAAGAAGAATGTCTGAGAACAAACCACCCTCGGTGGAGGAAGTCCTTCGAGGAGAAAATATAATTTTCCTTGCGACAAATGAAGAGAGTCAACCTCGAGTGCGTCCTGTTACGCTTATCGAAGACCATGGAGAGTTCTTTGTCTTAACGGGATCAAAGGACCAGAAAGTAGCTCAGATTAGAGCGAACGAGAAGGTGGAGTGCCTGAGATTGGTAAAGTTTGGTGAAGCTACAGGATATGTGCGATTCTCTGCAACGGCAACCATTGAGCAGGACCCAGAGTTTCGTGAACGAATAGCCAAGGTGGCATCATTCTTCAGTCAGTTCTGGGACAGCCCTACTCATCCAGGGTACACGTTGATTCACCTCCGACCAATCAGTGTAGAGTATATGAAACCAGGTGATATGGGAGCTACACCCGTGCCGGAACTCAAATTATAGCTGGGTGGCAATTTAATGACAGATGATGGACTTCCTACACCTGAAGATATTCTACGAAGTAGACCTTTGGTATATTTTGCCACTGTTGAAGGTGAGAAACCGAGAGTACGTCCTGTTACGTTGATTGAGAATCAGGGAAGGCTCTATGTGATAACTGGAGCGAAGGATGATAAGGTGTCACAGATTCGAAGCAATAATAATGTAGAAATCGTTGCTCCCCAAAGACTGGGCGATGCTGTGGTTTTTATCCGAATATCAGCTAAAGCGGTTATTGAGGAGGATCCTGTAGAGAGAGCGAGAGTAGCGGGGGTTGTAGAATGGTTTGGTGATTATTTTAGTAGCCCTAGCAGCCCTGACTATGCTCTTATTCGCATTCAACCTGATGTTGTTTTGTACAAGAAGCCTGGCATTAGAGAACCTGTGGTAATCCCGAAGCTTTCACTTTGATATGTGCCCAAAGAGTTGTACTCGTCTTGAATGGTAGTAGCCCGATTGTGAGTTTCGTTGATGTTACAAAGACCTTTGAAACACAAGAAGGTCCTGTCCATGCCCTTGAAAACATCACACTAGATGTTCAGTCAGGTGAATACCTCGCCATAGTTGGACCTTCGGGTTCCGGGAAGACGACTTTACTTAACCTTGCTGGGAGCCTTGATTATCCTAGTTCAGGGACTGTTTTCTTTCGTGGGCAAAACTTGGCGGAATTATCGCGGAGAGAAATGGCTGCGCTTCGACGACACGAGATGGGTTTTGTATTTCAGACATGGAATCTAGTCAAAGAGCTTTCCGCGCTAGATAACATCCGATTGCCGATGGCCTTTGCAAGAGTTCCTAAACAAGAACAGATCACCAGGGCGGTTGAGCTTCTTGAACTTGTAGATTTAGCCGATAGGAAAGACCATCCTCCAGACCAGTTGAGTGGAGGGCAGCAGCAGCGTGTGGCCATCGCTCGGGCTTTAGCAAATAAGCCCAGGTTACTACTCGCTGATGAACCAACCGGAAATCTTGACGAAGAAACAGCGCAGACAATTATTAATCTACTACGTCAGTTGAACCAGACAGAAAACGTTACTGTACTCTGTGCAACTCACGACCTCACACTCGCAGATGTAGCAGACCGAAGTGTGCGAATAGTAGAAGGTCGATTGCAGAAAGAATAATGAATTTCATTTAGGAAAGAACATGCTGAATACCTGTGTCCTAGACAAAGCATAAGAGGAGGAAGTTATTTCAATATTCTCGACTAAGAGATAACGGGATTCTAGTCTTGAAGGGATTGTAGTCTAAGGTGCGCAGTTATGCATAGTACCACTACTGAGAGTGAGGCAGTTGAACCGGTTTTCCCAACCTTGAAAATCGAGAACAAAGTCCTGGTTGTTAAGGGGAAAACTCTACCATTGTACAGTGGAGGTTTTGAATATTGGAGATTAGAGCGTCAAAGGTGGAAGATGTTGCTGGAGCGAATCCAGAGGCTTGGATTTCGCATAATCTCCACAAGCCTGCCATGGAGTATTCACGAAGTAAGTCCCGGTAATTTTGACTTCGGCACACTAGATGAACGCAGAGACCTCGATTCCTTTCTTACACTCTGCAATGAACAAGATGTTCAAGTCCTTATCCGCCCGGGCCCAGGTATCAATGTTGAACTCGCAAACTTTGGTTTTCCTGATTGGGTTGTCAAAGATCCGGCGATTCAAGCTAGGTCCGCACAGGATACACCGGTGGTAATCCCCGCTGGACCTTCGCCCTTTCCCTTTCCGAGTTATGCTAGCACGAAATTTCATGAACTTGTCAGTAATTATCTTGACATTCTCTGCCCCTACTTAAAGCGACACATTTCAACAGATGGACCAATCATTGGTCTCCAGATTGATAATGAATTATCTATTCCCTTTATGAACGGGCCATTCAACGCCGACTACTCTCCAGGAAGTATA
Source organism: Candidatus Hermodarchaeota archaeon (assembly GCA_016840065.1). Classification (GTDB taxonomy): domain Archaea; phylum Asgardarchaeota; class Hermodarchaeia; order Hermodarchaeales; family Hermodarchaeaceae; genus YT-063. Next base: position 49,199 of record JAEOTB010000055.1, read on the forward strand.
CGTTGGTATCACGACTTCCTTCAGAAGAAATACGAAAATGTAGAGATGTTAAATGAGGCTCATCGAACGCGATGCTCATCCTTCGAACAGGTAACCCCTCCCCGGGCATTAATCGATAGGGAGCGAGAAGCCTTACCTCGTTACCTTGACTGGGTTGAATTTCAGGAGTACTACATCTCCCGAGCCCTCAACAAGATTACGAGTCTTTTTTGGGTTAGAGAGATTCGGGGCATTTTTACTTTTCATAACACGCGCAATGCTACCCCGAAACTGCCCCTCAACGTCATTCAAGTTGAGAGAGAGCTAGATATCCAAGGCGCGGGACTCTACTTGGGATGTAAGCAATATGAGCAGATAAGGAAAGGCGCCCTCTATCTGGGTGCTACCAGCCGTCTACCTTTCCTTGTAGAGGCGGGCATGGGCATTTGGCCTTGGGGTCCCCCGCTCAACCCTGAGGATCAGCAGTATGCTCTACTCGTGGGGTTGATGCACGGATTTCGCGGTTTCAACATTCAGATGCTGGTGGAGAGAGACTTCTGGTTAGGAAGCCCCATTTCACGTCTAGGACAACGGCGAGACAAGCTCTATCCCTTCCTGAATCGACTTCTTGATGTCCTTGAAACCATCCAATTCTCATCTCTTTCAAGACCCGTGAATATTCTACTCTTGCACAATCTCGAATGTGAGCGATTGCAGGCTGTAGCAGGGAGTGCAAACTATGTTACTGATTTTCTTGGAATTCCCCCTGAACTGCTTGTAAGCGAAAACAGCTTCAATTTCACTAATACGATACAGCAAGCCTACCCCACCTTCTGGGAAGCCCTATACATGGGACTATCACGGACAAAGATACCATTCCAAATAGGTGATACAAATCTAAACCTAGAGGACCTCTCTAAATACAAGGTGATATTTCTCCCCACCTATGATTTTATGTCCGAGCAGCTTCAAGAAAAAATCTTGAATTATGTGGAGCAGGGTGGGACAGCAATCATCGGACCAGAAATTCCCTTCCTGGGTACAGACATGCGAACCTGCGATAGAATATCAGAAACCTGTAAATTAAGTGTTCAGAGTCCACGTCGTCCATTAATAGGCTTCTCCAGCATCCTTCGCATCGTAAAGAATGAAGTTAAGGTTGGCAGACGTACAGTTGGAATGGTGGCAAGCCATGGAAAGGGAAAAATCGTTTACCTAGGAATCTCATTCCCAATCATCGATAACCGAGGGGATGCTGTTGAAATTGGGGAGATGCTCACATACATCTTACAGTATTTCGGTCAGCACCCCCAAGGAGACACAAAGTCACCCTCCGTTGATGAAGTCTTCCTGGGAATACGAGGGACACGCGTCATTTTTCTTTCAAATTCGACTAATCAACCTCAGAGCATAGGGATTCAAGTATCACAGAGAATCAAGTTTAACGATGCTTGGACTGGTGAGCAATTGGAGGGTCGAGGTTCTCGAGAAATTCCGTTGCCGCCATACGGCATTCGTATTCTGGAGGTGAGAAGATGAGAGGAATCAGTAAAGACCTCATCTTCAACGATGTAGACAGTAAACAGTACTTGAACCTCCTTTCTGCCCTACCCCTATTCCGAGTTGAACGAGGAATACTAACACTGCTCTACAGTGAGCGAAGTGAGAAAATTCTCAATGCTATTCACTCCCGCTATGGCCTGTGGTCTGATGTAACACTACAATTCACAAATCCCAGTGACATCGCAAAACAATTGAAGGAAAAGGAGAGCGTTGACGCTGTAATCCTCTTGGAGGAAAGGCTAGCTGGTTTTCTTCTATCAAAGATGCAAGCTGGCTATACCTCTAAAATGGACATCATCAACTATCTCAAGATAGCTCAAGAAACACTACAAGAGATGCAAGGAAAATGGTTTCATGTTGAGCCCCTTGAGTTTTGGACTCAGAACGTTTTAGCACTAGTCGGGAAAGCTCAAAACCTTCTGAACTCCCTACCAGATGGTCTGTCTCTTCTTGTTGTCTTTAGCGGTGATGAAATCTGGACAAGCCTTCTGGCCCAGAAAACAAAGGGAAAGTTAACTAGAATAACCACAATCTCCATACCTGAAATTCAGAGACTCAGAATCAGCGATTGGCGAAGTGAATACAAACAGATACTAGAGCAGGTTAAGGAGAAGTTTGGTAAGGTATCCTTTGGCCTGTTCATGGATTCTGAAACCTTCAAGTTCCTTTTGAGAAGCAATCGTCCGCAGGAGTTCCTTCAAAAGGCTCGCCGAGAAGAACAGATAATCATCAACCCAACCCCGACTCTTTTCACCTTTCGCATGTGAACCTAGCTGTAGTGTCAGTAGGAGTTCACTAGCCATTCATGGCGGCACCGCAGACAGCACAGTACCGATCGTCTGAGTCGCCCATAGCGTTACAGGAGCGGCACACCACCCTCCGGGCGTAAGGTTCGGTAGATGGGCCTCGTGGATGCCATACAGGTTGGGGAGTGGTTCTTGGAATGCCGCCAGTATCTCTGTTTTCGTTGAGAGCGAGAATTCCTGCTATCAGCGCGAACAGACCACCCAGAGCGACGAAACCTATGATACCGAAAAATATCCAGAGGATACCTGTTGAACGGAGATTATTCTGAACGGATGAACGTGTAGCTAGAACTACAACACCTGTTATGAGCCCAAGAATACCGATAACCGCGACGATGATGAGCCTTCTCAAGGCTTGTAGATAATAACTGTGAGCCCAAGGTTGCCACATGGCTAACATTTGATAGAATTGAACATCCCACCACATGGAGGATGCATAGTTGGCACAGCCCAGGGCGCAAAGTAAACAGATAATTCCTGAGGCTAGAGCAAGGCCCTTTATTGATGAAAGTCTACTCAAACATATTCCCTCAAATTGTCAGTTACTCAATCGGAGTTCTCCATTTCTTCGCCTAAAAGTGTTATCAATCAGACCTGTTCATCCCCTCTTTGATGAGCCGCAGTTCACGCAGAATCGGTCATCAGGTTCCAATGGGCTACCACAGGAGGGACAGAATGAAGGGTCTTGAATTCGTGGGGATTCTTCCTCATGTACCGTTGGTTGTGTTCTTGGGACTGGGCCTGAAGTAGGAGGTCCCTGACGATCCCAGCGCTTCCAGCGTCGACTTGGGTCAGAGAGATGCCTTTGCTGGATTCGACGTCTACGTTTGCGTCGGTTATGGTGCTCTACTATTGAAAGAATCCCAGCAATGAGTATTAGTATTCCAGCGAGAGGCATAACGACGAAGCCGCTGGCAATTGAGCTAAGGATTAACCAGGTGATTCCAACTCCTAGTGGATTACTCCGTGCGAGGATTAAGAGCATCAAGGTCAACGCCGAAATAACAATTCCAACAACGGCGAAGAACGGTCGATATAAAGAAGACGAGATAAATAGACCGAAGGATATGGGTGATAGGTTCAAGAAGGAAAGTGAACTCATTACCAGACCAAGAAGCCCACCGAAAAAGGCAAGTAAACTTGCAGTACTATTATCACTCAGATATTGTCCCTCTTTATTCTCCCATCATATTGGGAATAAAAACTTTACCAAAATTGTCTCAACTTCGCGATTGACCACGTGATTATTTCTGATTAAACTTCTTTGGAAAAAAAGGAGGGTGCTTCCTTCACACAGATTCTGGTTATGGGAAGCACCTTTTGAATGCAATTATAGAGCTTTAGTTACGCAGATTTCTAGCCAGCTTGCTTAGAAGTGAGACATGCAGTAATGGACTGGTTTGCGTCGTTTGTCCCACAGCGCGTTCATGGATTGCTTTTCGCTGTGATATGTGCCAGCTGTTCCATCGACTTGGAGTTGGATGCCTAGACTACGTAGTTGCTTGAGCACCTCTTTCTGGAGCTTAGTAAGGGTCCTCTTGGGAGTTGCCTTCTCTGCGGCAATCTCTGAGGCGAACCGTGCTGTGAGCTTATCATGGAGTTCCCGGTAGGTCTCTACGCTGTCGAAGACCTCAATGGACATCAACTTACCTTCACTGATAACTGCTAGCCCGACCTGGCGGTCCTGCGGCTTCACCTTGGAGAGCTCCTCACGCATCTTGCTAGCGGCCATGGCTTGAACATCGCTGTGCCGAGTGGAAGACTCACCAGCTGCAATGACCGGCTTACCACGGTAGCTCTTGGATTTCATCTCTTCTCGGTGCCGGCGAACCTTGTCCCAGACTGCGCCTTGATCAGCGGTTCTGACTCCCTATGTGAGAGCGCGTACCTTTGGGGATGCTACACCGTAATGTGCTTCGTCTGTCATTATTCCATGACCAGCACTGATGGGGTGGACATCGTGGGTACAGCGGCAGGGGATTTCCATCTTTGATTTGGCTGGAAC
>JAEOTB010000056.1 GCA_016840065.1 Candidatus Hermodarchaeota archaeon
CTCGACATCTATCTTATCGGAAGGTCGGCCTATCGGTCAGCAACCCATAGGCTAGCCCCAGCACATGTTGAGTCAATAACTGGGTTGGGACCTGCCATTGCAGTAGGACAGAATCTTCTGAACAGGAATCCATTGTCCACACTTGCCACCGCTTCAGGGCTTCACCCTTTCCTTCGACTGTTGTACACAAACTATGGTGTTCGCCATTGTCCCAAATGTAACACTACCCTGCATGTTTTGTCAGAGGATGAAATCATTGATCGACTCAAATCCCTCGCAAAGCAGCACTCATCCCAGGTCTTTGCTCCCCTATTACACGCTGTTCAGGGAAGTCACCGAACACTACTAGAGATTCTCGTCAAGGAATTTGGACCCGAAGCACTCCTTGTTGATGGCAAACCATGGAAAAATCAGCCCTTGAAACCAAAGATTCCCCATGATCTAGTTGTGAAGGTTGGAGAGATAGACTCCTCTACGCCCATTGTGAAAATTCGTGAAATTGTCCAGCGAGTTCTTGCTCTGGGCGCCCAGGCAATCTCTCTTCAGAGTAAGGAGGGCGAGACAAGGTTTTCTCGAAGTCCTGTTTGTTCTCGATGCGGAACTTGGTTTGGAGAACTGAAATCAACCCACTTCAACAGGTCATGCCCCTACTGCCAGAGCAAGGGATGTGACCGCTGTGGCCAAACAGGGCTCCACCCTGCAGTTGCATATGTACAATGGAGGGGACTCAGGCTACCTGAACTCCTATCCCACACCGTAGAGTCGGTGCAGAAGATATTCGTCAAGGCAGATCTCCCTTCCTCAGCAAGGCGGCTCGTATCGGAAATAACACGAAGACTAGATGCACTAAACCGCGTTGGCCTTGGTTACCTTTCCCTTAACCGCTCGTCTCCAACTCTATCCCGAGGTGAGTCTCAGCGTGTTCGGTTAGCTATTACTCTGACAAGCCGACTAGAAGATATGTTGCATGTCCTTGATGAGCCCACCATTGGGCAGCATCCAGCTGATGTTGCCCGTTTCCTTCCAGCATTCCGTGACCTAGCAGGCCCAGTAGTTTACGTCGAGCACGACCGAGTTGCTGCAGCCGCAGCTGACCAAGCCATCGACCTAGGGCCTGGTGCTGGAAAAGAGGGTGGTAAAGTAACCTTCACAGGAACACCCAGCGAACTATGGAAAACCGACACATCAACAGGTCGGTACTTCAGCATGCGTGACCGTGTCGAAATCCCTGAACCACGCCCACAACCTGACAGATATCTCACCATACGTGGAGCCTGTCAACACAACCTCCAAAAAATCGATGTAAAAATTCCCCTAGAACGTTTAACCGTCATAACAGGTGTTTCAGGGTCAGGAAAGAGTTCCCTAGTCGAACATGTGATAGTTCCGAGCCTAAAAGAGAAAACACCAGTTGGTTGCAGCGCCATTGAAGGTCCTGCAATCAAGCCTGTGATTGTGGACCAAAGCCCAATAGGTAGAAATCCACGATCCAATCCTGCCACCTATACAAAACTAGCAGATATCATCAGAGACCTCTACGCCGCCGTGACCGGTCTTTCCGCCTCCCATTTCAGCTTCAACCGACCTGAAGGTGCCTGCCCGACTTGCAAGGGAATGGGAGCCACGGAGGCGAAGATGCGGTTTCTGCCCTCGGTGTGGATACGCTGCTCCGATTGCGAAGGACAACGCTTCAACGAGAAAGTGTTGGCAGCAAAGGTTCCATTCGGAACACAGGAGTTGTCTATCGCGGATTTCTACTCCCTCTCCATCACAGAGGTGCAGAGGCTTTTCGAGAAAGAGAAGCGGCTACCAGAGAGTCGTTGCCAATCAGCCAAACGTATCCTGAAGGCGTTAACTGATGTGGGGCTTGGTTATCTCTCTTTGGGCCAGACTTCACCGACCCTCTCTGGAGGCGAAGCCCAGCGAGTTAAGCTCACCAAGTTTCTTGGTCGGAATAAGCTTCAGGACCGTCTCATCATACTTGATGAACCTAGCACAGGTCTCCATCCACAAGACCTCGATGGGCTACTTACTGTCTTGGACCGCTTAGTGAGAGCGGGTGCTACCATACTCGTTGTTGAACATAACACTGACATGATACGAGCCGCTGACTGGCTCATCGATCTAGGTCCAGGAGCTGGTCCAGCTGGGGGGCAGGTTCTCTACATGGGATTCCCCAAGGGACTGATGGAAGTCAAGGACTCACAGACAGGAAAAGCCCTGAAAGAAGAAGGAAAACTCCGGCCAAGGAAGTCTAGGAAACGCTCAGCAGTTACTCCGTCAACCCACATCTCCATTCGTAAAGCCCGTGCTAACAACCTTCAAAGTGTTAGTGTAGATATCCCTAAGGGAAAGCTGACAGTAGTGACAGGAGTATCGGGGAGCGGAAAGTCAAGCCTTGTGAACAATGTGCTGGAAGCCGAGGCGCGCCGCCGGTTTCTTGAAACCCTCTCATTGTATGAAAGGCAGGGCATACGTGAGGGTCCAGAAGCCTCTGTTGAATCAATTACTGGACTTGGTGTAACTATCACAGTAGGGCAACAAATTGCACATGCCTGGTCTACACTATCACAATTCACTCGGCGTGGATCAGTCGGTATCGCCAGCGAGGTCAGTCACCATCTTGGAATACTACTTGCGCGAATAGGAAAACGTACCTGCCTAGGTTGCATGGCTGACATGGTCCGGGAGAAAGAGTGGAAATGTCCTAAATGCAAGGCGCGTGCACCTTTGGCGAAGGCTAGACACTTCTCGACAAGTAATTATGCTGCAAACTGCCCAGAATGTACAGGTATAGGCTTTGTTCTGGTTCCCCGACCTGAAAAACTCATCATCCACCCAGAGAAACCGCTGTGTAAGGGAGCGATGTATTCTCCTGGTTACTGGCCCCAAACCTACCTCTGCAAGGATCAACCTGTAATAGCAGAGATAGGTAAGCGCTACGGCTTCGACCCAACGACAACTCCTTGGCAGGAAATGTCCAAAGAGGCTCAAGACGCCTTTCTCTATGGTGACGGTCAACGCTACACTTGGACCTTCCAGAGTAAATCCGATGGCTCAATGAAGCAAAGCACCTGGACCTGGAGAGGATTCTACCAGTCTTGGGTCAAGGACTGGGACATACAAGGCACCTATACAGATAGTGTTCCCTGTCCAAAATGCAAGGGGGCAGGACTTCAACCAGAATACCTTGCAGTCACCATTGGTGGTTGTGATTTCCATCAATTGAGTGAGATGCCTCTGAAACAACTAGCTGAGGTCTTGGAGAAGCTTCCTTCACCACCATCTGATGAACCCTTTGCAGGACAAAGCTTGACAATTGCTAAACGCAGACTGCGGTTCCTCCAACAGGTAGGTCTAGGGTATCTGCATCTTAACCGACCAATGGGTACGCTTTCAGCTGGCGAAGCCCAGCGAATAAAACTGGGAGGACTTCTCGGAAGCGAGTTGACATCTCTGACAATACTGCTCGATGAGCCCTCGCGAGGAATGCACCCTTCAGAACTTGAAGCGTTAAGGAAGGCACTGCATTCGCTTCGCGACGAAGGAAACACGGTCATAGTAGTAGAACATGATATGTTGCTGATCAGAGCAGCTGACCACGTGATTGACATGGGACCCGGAGCTGGGGCACAAGGCGGCAAGGTAATCGCCAAGGGAACGCCCCAGGAACTATCGAAAACAAAAACCCATACAGGAAGATGGCTAAGGAAAGAACGGGGTTTTGACCGGGGACAAAGCCGCCGCGAACCAGAAGGCTGGATGACAATCAAAGGTGCCCGGGGAAATAACCTGAGCGGAGAACCTGTAAAGATTCCATTGGGTGTCGTGGTTGGAGTATGTGGAGTATCAGGTTCAGGCAAGAGCACATTGATGATTGACACCCTCGGTCGGGCATTGGCCCGCAAAGCCCAATCCTCCTCCTTTGCCATGGAACCAATCGAGCCCTTGGAATATGACTCGGTAAATGGTGCTCCAGCCCGTACAGTGATTGTAGACCAAAGCCGACGAGGAATAGGGAGCCCATCACGTTATCTAGGGATTCACAATCACCTATTGAAAGTATATGCAGATAGTGATGACGCCCAAGCCCTGGGCATCGACCGAAAAACTCTGAGCCGCTCCTGTAAGTCATGTAAGGGGAGGGGCAGGTTACGCATCGAGATGGGCTTTCTCCCCGATGCCTACCTAGAATGTGAAACCTGTCAGGGAACAGGCTACCTTCCTGAAGCTTGGGAAATCCGAGTAAAAGACATAGCCTTACCTGAGATCAACCATCTAACACTCGACAAGGCTTACAAGTTATTCCACGACGAACCAAAAATCGCTGAGCCATTAGAGCTTGCACGCTCGGTAGGTCTTGGCTACTTGGTATGGCATCAACCAGCCTTTTCCCTGTCAGGAGGTGAGGTCCAACGCCTCAAGATAACGGCTGAACTGATGAAAAAGACCAAAACAAAAACCCTCTATATCCTTGATGAACCAACAGTTGGGTTACACATGGAGGATGTGGTGCAGCTAACAAAGGTGTTACACAAGCTAGTAGAGAAGGGGCACACCGTAGTGCTTGTCGAACATCATCCCCAACTACTGGCAGCATGTGACTGGATAATAGAACTGGGACCGGTTGGAGGTCCAGACGGCGGCAAGGTGATAGCAACAGGAACACCAGAAGAAGTTAGCCAAAAGGACACACCAACAGCTCCATACTTGAGAGAAATCTTGGAGGCTGAATGAATGACCTGGGCACCAATACTACTCGCTTCACCCTCGCCCAGCCTACGACTCCTAGTCCTAAGGGACCTGCTAAAACGCCCCAACACTGACAAGGAGGTCCGCGAGCTAGAATCAATACACGAGAAGGATCCCTTGATTCAAAGTTTCATTGCCTTGCAGGAACCAGACGGGTCATTCAGGGAAGGAGTGGGTGGCGGGTCTCATCTAGGAAAGCTAAGGATGACAGCTCAAGCCCTAATGGGGCTAGGGTATCTGGGCATAGACCCAGAACACCCTGTAGTCAAGCGGGGAGCTGAATACATCTTCAAACAGCAGGAAGGCTCATGGGGACTCCCATATGGTGGAACCCTACTCGACGGTGGATTACAATCCTACACAATGGTCCCTATACAGACCGCCCTCCCCCTTCTCGGCCTGGCAGCAAGTGGATACGCAACAGACCCTCGCGCTGAGCAGGCATATGAGTGGCTCCTCAATGAGCAATTAACAGATGGAGGCTGGCCCTCAGGAATTAGAGCAGGAAAGTACGTATTCCCCGCGGGCTACAGAAGGCTAGCTCATTCGAAATGGGGCTGCCGAACCAACACAACAGCAGCACTGGCAGCATTTTCTCATCACCCCAAACACAGAACCAGTGAGGCAGCAAAACGCGCTCTTGACCTGCTACTAGGCCACGAGACCCGACAGTCTCACACCCTAGGATTCGAGGTCGCACGAACCATCGGCATAGAACCCCTCCGAGGCGGATTCACCTACTACAAACGCTATGACGTTGCCCAAATCCTTGACCTCTGCTGGCGTATCGGTGCTACTCTAGAGGATGCTAGGGTTGAAGCGAATGTTAAATTCGTGAAAGGATTACAAGGGCCATACGGACTATGGGATTACCCCGCACACCCTGAGGCAACACGCTGGGTTACATTTGATTTACTCCGTTCCCTCTCCAGACTAGACAAGAAGGGGGACTGGATAAGTCTTGAACCAAGAACCTCTTTTCAGCCTTATCCGAAACGACCCAGACGATATTAAACTACTAAAACCATAGTAAGAGATGAGTTTGAAAAGCTAGATGGTGAAACGATGACTGATGAGGATGTATACCGAGAATTACAGAAATACTTGGACAAGATGCCGGTTGGCTTTCCTGCCGCAGCCTCGGGTGTGGAACTCAAAATTCTCAAGCAGCTCTTCACACCCGAAGAAGCAAGAATCACGGTTCAACTAAAGTATGCTCCAATTGCCTCTGAAAGCCTAGAGAGTATCTATGAAAGACTCAAGAATTCAGGAATATCAAGGGAGAGGCTAGAGGAGGTGTTGGATAAGATGGCATCCAAGGGGCTAATCCTCTCCCGGAAAGAGGGAGACACAAAATATTACAGCAGCGCCCAATGGATGATTGGAATCTACGAGTTCCAAGTTAACAAGCTTAACAGAGGACTGTTCTTCGATATTGTCAAGTTCAGCCTCGAAGCCTTTCGCAACGAAGCCCTCAGTACAAAGATCGCCCAGCTAAGGACCATTCCCATCGAGCAGAGTATCATACCAGAGCATCTGGTTGCTAACTATGACCATGTGAAGAAGCTCATCGACTCATCCGATGGACCCTTCGTAGTCGCCAGCTGCATATGCCGCCAAGGAGCAGACCTCCTAGGCACTCCATGCGAGGCTACAGCTAGAATGGAAACCTGTCTAGGGTTTGGGACCTTCGCGGAGATGTACATTGAACAGGGCTGGGGACGACAGATATCAAAGGATGAACTAGTAGAGATTATCGAAAGAAACCAGAAAGACGGGCTAATCCTGCAACCCAACAACAGCGAAGACCTAGAATACATCTGTAGCTGCTGTGGCTGCTGCTGCGCCCTCCTGCTGGCAACCAAAATGTCACCTGAACCCGTAACATTCCACACCACAAACTACTACACAAAAATAACTCTCGAAGACTGCACAGGGTGTGGCACCTGCGTGGAGAAATGCCAGATGGAGGCCATAACTCTCGTTGAGGAGAAAGCCCGGATAAATCTCAACCGCTGTATAGGCTGTGGGGTTTGCACTGCTAACTGTCCCTCAGACGCCCTGACTCTAGTGCAAAAGGAAGAGGAGAGCATTCCACCAAAGACCCTCGAAGAGCTATACAAGTCCATTTTGAAGAAGAAAACGGAAATTAGGCTTCAGGGTTAATCCCTTCTAAATTGGGTTGGATTTGACCTAAGACTTTTATTTACAGATTGTAGCCTATTTATCTGAATGGAGGTAAATTTAGGTTGACAAGTCGTCATGAGAATCCGGTAGGTCTAGAAGGTTGGCCGATGCGTCGGCGTGACGCCGCAGCATCGGGAAGTGATGGGTCATCAATTATCCCACCACTGGAAAAAGTGTGGGAATTTCAAGCGAGGAAGAAAATCGAATTTTTTGGTGATAAATTCGATAAGTCAGCGCTAGCTGTTGCATACAGTACCATATTCTTTGGCAGCAAAGACAAGCAACTGTATGCTGTTGATGCCCTGACCGGGCAGAGTTGTTGGACATTCCAAATGGAGAAAGATGTAGCGACAACACCTATTGTCTCTGATGGAATCGTCTATGTGGCGAGTAAGAATAAACACCTCTACGCGCTTGATGCGAAGACCAGTGAAATTCGGTGGCAACACTCCATTGGTCATGACATTTCCGCTACTCCTACAATGGGTCACGGGTTAGTCTTTTTCGGGAGCGGTGACAAGCACATTTACGCCCTTGATGCGCAAACCGGTCAGCAACAATGGGCATTTAACAATGACACCAAGGGACATATTAGTCCCATAATCGCTGAAGGAAAAGTCTTGGCAATAGGTAAGGGACAAACGCTCCTTGCACTCAACGCCCGCAATGGCGAACTCGTCTGGGAACAAAAGGTCAAGGTATTTTCCAATCCGGTCGTAGTTGGGGATGTCATCATTCTCCGTACAGATGCAGGAGGTCTAGAAGCAGTCAGTTTGAAGGAGGGGACACAGCTACTCAAAATGACCAAGAACGGTACTCGTGATATAAATGTGAACAAAGGTATGCTCTTCGTCACCTGGATGTTCGAGCCCAAGGGAGTGTATGGATACAACGTCACCAGAACGAAACCTGATCGCAGCTGGCCAGGAATGTTACTTAGCTGGGATTTGGCGTATCGCGTAGATCGGGGCGATATCAGTACACCTGCGGTAGGAGGGGACTTTGCCTTTATGTCTTGGTTGAACTCGAAGTGGCTATTCGGAATCAATGTCGCTAAGGTTATGAATCGGTGGGGGATTCAGCTCGACGTCTCTCTCAAAGCCCCTCCCGTGATTTCCAATGGAATGCTCTATGTAGCGTGTGACAAGGGCAAAGTGCTCGCCTTCAAAGGTTCTAGTGACCCCCATACCATACGCACCCTAGAGCCCCGACCGGATAAGCACTATGTTGCTCCGGAACCTACATACCTAGCGGTACTCCCCCATGGAACTATTCTGTGGCCTCAGCAGTGTTGTTTGTGTGAAGGCCCAGCAACGGAAACGGAGAAAATCTCTCTTACCGAGGGTGATACTAGGCTCGAACTCCCCGGAGTAAACTATTGCGCGCTGTGTAAGCAGAAAGTATCGAAGCGATTCGGGCGCGGGGAGAAGCCTGGAGTCACCATTGTCAAGGTCAAGCCACCAGTTCTGGCATTCCGAAGCGAAAACTATTGGGTTAAATTCATGGAGGCAAACCGGTTGCGATAACCGAGGGACCACCTTGGCGGTCTCCATTTCTGGTATTGGTTATTCTTTTCTACCAATCATTTGGAGATGGCCTGCAAAGTTGACAAGGGAAGTATTGGTACAATGGTCTAGCTCTATCTTCAAGAGACGCTCACGTATCTGAGGATTAGCTTCAAGTTTTGCTAGAATGCTCTCTTTAACCTGATGCATGAACACCGGTGCTCCCACAACCTCAATCACGGTCAGACCAGCTTTCTCGTAATACTCGGCTAGCTCCTCCCAAGTTAGGTTATAGGAAGGAAACTCATAATCATAGGAAATATTAGTCTTGAGTAATTCCTCGACTTCGTCGATTAAGCCAGCCTCAACCATCTCTGAAACACGTCGGAATTTTGTGTCCAAGCTGACAATTACATAAGTGCCAGGTTTGGCAACTCGCGCCAACTCTTTCATCGCCTTTGCTGGCTTTAAACAGAGAGAAACCGCATCATACTGGGAGAAGACAAAATCAAAAGAATCAGAATCTAGCTCCTTCATATCGGCGATGTCGGATTTGATGAAACCGACGTTATGGGCTACTCCTAGTTTCTGGAAGCGCTTCTCCGCCTCGTCCAGCATACCCTGAGACAAATCAGAAATAACGATGGTCTTGTAGCCCAGCTCAACTAGCTTTTGCGCCCAAAAACCATCACCCCCACCAGCATCCAAGATTCGGATGGAGGCTCGTTTAGGTAGGTACTTGGTAATGAAATGCCACGTAATAGCATCAGCAAAACTGAAGGCAACCCTTGCCGTATCAAACCGTGAGGGCGCAAACCTTCCCGAGGAATATCCCTTAGCATACTTGTCGAATATTTCCTCAACTTTCGGTTTTGGCATGGAGTGTAAAGAGCCTCTGCGTCTTAACACCCTTTCGGGCAGTTGTTAATTCCAGAGGGGCTAAACAAACCGCTACAATCACAGGGCTATCCTCTGACTAAATAGGAATACCAGAAGTAATTTATTTTATTATTGAGTAGTTTAATTCATGGAAAATGTCGATATGTTCCAATTCATCAAAGGAGACCTATCAAACAAGGATGGAGCCTTGATGATGCAAGGTGAGCGGTTCATCCTTGTACCTGTTGGCTTTATCTCATACCTTCAGAAGGGAATAGAGAACATCGCAGGCCCTGATGGCACATATGTCATGATGACCGAAGCAGCCCAAATGAGCGGTAGGGATGTCAGTCAAACCGTACTTGCGCTTGCTCAAGGTTTACCCTTCGAACAGCAAGTACAACTATTTCTGAGAATGAATTCAGCCATTGGTTGGGGCAAGTATGAAGTAGAAGAACTCACAATGGAGCCCTTCAAGCTGGTTGTCAAACACATCAACAGCTACGTCGGAGATGTCTACGAAGGCAAAGCTGATGGTCCCCGATGCTTCCTTTCAGTAGGAACCAAAGACCTCTACGAATCCCTCCTCAAAGCTGCCGGCAGAGACATCAAACTCAAGGTAACAGAAACCCTGTGCGTTGCAAAAGGCGACAAGCACTGCCAACTCACCTTCGAGGAAGACGCGCTATAGCCAACTAGAAGTCGTCAACAATCGGAGGCATAACGCTCATGACCCACGTCGAGGTACCCTTGAGCTTCCATTGACCCCGCTTGTTCTTCTCCATACTGCCACTCGCGGGGCGATCCCGTCCACTACTGTATAGATAGACAGTACAGTCCTTGCCCTTGGTTTCGACCTTCAACACCGTCAACTCAAAGTCGTCTCCTTCGAGTTCATAGGATTTCTCGGGAATCCCACCCAGATAAGATCTAGGTGTGTTTGGATTGTACTTGATGTGGCTAACCCAGTTGACGTGTGGGGTTCTTAGCCCGAGACCAGAGGGTGACATCAGGTCCTCCTTTGTGGAGTCTTTGTGCACCATGATGGACACCATAGCGCACGCGAGCTTGAAGTCCTCCTCGACGTTCATCAGCGCAATCATGTAGTGGAATGCGCACATCCCGGGGTCCTTAGCGGTCTTTGTCCAGCTTCTCTTGAACTTGTCGAAATCCCGAATCATCTTCATTTTCAGCGTTCTTTTAGCCATCTGCAACACCTCAAGAATCTGCCACTCAGTGTCTTAACATGTTGGATTTCTGTTCTAGAAATCTTCTTCTTCCTGCACTGACTCACGGACACCCGTTATGATCGAGGAACATTCAAGAATCTTCCATTGCCCGTGCTTATTGCATGCAAGAGAGGTTGGGGTGGGGTTATCCTTACCAGCGCTTTTGATCCACACTTTCGCCTGAATTGGTCCTCGTTTGGGCTTACGTTCTTGAATCTTCAAGACGGTCATCTTCAAGGCCTTTGTGTCTATTTCATAGTCGTTTTCTGGTGTGCCACCGAGGTAGCTTCGAGGTACATCAGGATTCTCCTTTGTGTGAAAGAGGAAATAGGCTTGGGTTCGTAGTAACCCACGCCCTGAAGGTGACATCAAATCCTCCTTGGTCTGGTCCTTGTGAACAAGGATGGACATCATCGCGGCAGCGATTTTCTTATCACGCTCGATGTTCAAGAGAGCAATGATATAATAGAAAATGGTATTTTCGGGTTCGCCCGCATCCTTTTCCCATGCCGCCTTGAACTTATCAAAGCTGGTAATCATCTTGCCAGTAACAGTCTTCTGTTTTGCCATCGTAAACACCTGTAGAATCTACTAATTGCAGTTCAGAAATGGCCTTCGCCGTCTAGAAATCCTCTTCTTCCTCTTTGGATGGTCGAACTCCGGTAATAATAGAAGAACACTCGATGATCTTCCATTGTCCATACCGATTCCGGGCTAGTTGTGTCGGGGTTGGGCTATCTTTGCCTGCACTCTTAATCCACACCTTCACCTTGGGAGGACCTCTTCTCCGCTTCATCGGAGTAACCCTTAGCAGGGTCATCTTGAGATCCTTATCGTTGATTTCGTAGTTGTTCCCAGGTGTCCCGCCAAGATAACTCCGGGGGACATTTGGGTGCTCCTTGGTGTGGAAGAAATAGTATCGCTGGCCACGTCCAAGCTTCAAACCTGAGGGGGACATCAGGTCTTCTAAGGTCCGGTCTTTATGTACAAGGATAGTCATCATAGCCTGAGCGGTTTTTTCATTACGTTCAATATTCGTGAGGGCGATTAAATAATGGAAAATAGTCTGTTCGGGGTCACCCGAATCCTTTTCCCAGCTCGCTTTGAACTTGTCGAATTTAGTAATCATTTTCCCTTTGATGGTTCTCGCCATTTTGAAAGCACCACAAAAAACATTGAGAACTTAGCGTAAAAAGGTTCTTGTTTTTCTTATAGGCTCAGGAATCCTCTAACTCGTTAATGGGGACAGTTTATTACCGATGTTTAAGGGCAGGGATTCAAACTATCGAATGTGGACTCTGTTGAATCGTCGTCAAGTTGCCGCTCTGGTAATGTTTGTGTTTTGCTGTCTAGGCTTCATCGGCAGTATGTGGCTCATTAGAGTTCAGGTTCTAGCTACCAACGGCACAGCTAATCCTTCTGATGACCCAATGGGGATGGAGCCGTTCCGAAATATCATTCTGATGATTGGAGACGGAAATGGTGTTGGTCAATTGAACGCGACAAGAATGTCCCTCGGACAAGGTGAGACTCTCTTTGTGGATACTTTCCCCTTCCAGGGCTTGATCGAAACCACTTCACTTGGAGGTGTGATAACAGATTCAGCAGCAGCTGCCACAGCCCTAGCCTGTGGTGTGCAGACATGGAACACCTTCATTGCGGTGTCAGCGTCAGGAGCACCCCAGACCACTATCCTAGAGTATGCTGAAACCCTTGGAAAATCAACAGGCCTAGTGACCACAACCCGCCTCACTCATGCAACTCCCGCTTGTTTTGCCGCTCATGTTCCCAACAGGAATCAGGAAACCGAGATTGGTCGACAAATGCTCTTCGAACACGAGATCGAAGTACTACTAGGTGGTGGGAGAAGCATACTTGATTCCTTCCTCCCTAGTGCAGTTACTGATGGATATACACTCGTTGAGAACCGAACCCAACTAATAGAATCGATGGATGCTCCGAAGCTTCTTGGAGTGTTCACATCCAGTCACATGAGTTACGAGGTTGAAAGAAATACCTCCCTTGAACCTAGCCTTGCTGAAATGACAAATCTAACCATCCAGTCATTAGAAAGAAACTCTGAAGGATTCTTCCTGATGGTTGAAGGGGGCAGGATAGATCACGCGGGCCATGCGAATAATATCACCAATGTTGTTGGTGATGGCTTAGCCTTCAACGAAGCGGTGGGTGTCGCTCTTCAGTTCGCTGAAGAGGATGGGCAGACGCTCCTCATCGTAACCGCAGACCATGAAACTGGAGGGCTGCAAGTGAATAGCACCAGCCCCGAATTAGATGTTGAATGGTCTACAACAGGTCACACCGCGGATAGGATTCCCTTCTTCATCTTCTGCCAGAACCTATCTATTATCCCCGATTTAGACCATCACACAGATATGGGGCAGTTCCTCTTCACAGCGTTCGGCTACACAAGTTCTATGGTTAACAAAGGCATCCAAAATATCTACCTGGGGCTTGATGCTAGGCAGATAATTGGGTTGCCTGGAAAACTCTTAACTATTCGATTTTATCGATGAGGGTCTTGCCTTTTTCCTTAGAAGCTTTCATTACTCCAGTGATTATGACTTCAATCCTATTCACTAGTTCTTCTAAGGCTGTTGAAGTAATCGTGAATCCTTTCTCTTGCAGGTATCTACGGACCTGTCGTTCAAAGTCCTTTCCAAGCATTTTTCAGTTCACCAGGGTCTATTCATTGTAATAATAGTAGTAGAATACCTAAAAACTTAGACCTACCAATCTATAACAGGATTCTTGAGTAGTTGGTGAATTCAATGTCTTTCGAAGCAAGGTGGCGAGTCTTACTAGGTCCCATTCTTCTGCTTGTAGTATCCTACACAATCTACCTAATCCGATACCCATTGTGGTGGTTCATCACACACGTAGAACAAATATTCACAATGCTCATTGTATCTTATTCTATAGTTTTGATTCTTGCTTTGGTTTTACTGATAAAGGATTTGAAAATCCCAGACAAAATATCCACAACAATAAGACACACTTGGGTTTTAGTCGGCGTGATTTTTGCCCTTGTTTATTTGGGCTTATGGCATCTGATTAGCTTTATTTTTGGCACTAGATTCGGGTTCACGCCTTTTCCAAATCTAAGTGGTTATGAAAGTTATTCTGTTTATTCATTACCTCTAGCTTTCATTCTTTACTTTGCCTTCGCGGTCTTCGGGGCTTTCGTAGAAGAGATTGCGTATAGAGGATATGTTCAAACAAGGATTGCGTCACGATATGGCTATATTGCAGGTATTCTTATCTCTGCATTATTATTCTCGTTACAACACATTCATGTTTTTGAACTATTCTGGATCATCGAATTCTTACAAACCCAGTTTGTGCATGTTTTATTGTTCGGAGTCTTTACAGGTTATCTCTACTATAAGAGTAAGAAGAATATATGGAGTGTCTTTGCGTTTCACGCCTTACTGAACATCTTTGCTGTTTCTGTCCCCATAGTTGTGGTTTCAACTTTTCCAATTATCAATCAAATTGCTACAATTGCTAGCTTTATAATTTTAATTGCGCTTCTAGATTCAATAGAGGTATAGCTCAAAGTTCACCAAGAATATTTAGAAGTATAGTGTGATGTTTTATGCGAATTGGAGTCTGTGGAATAGCTTGTGAGAGATGTCCAAAGATGGTAAGTGGACAGTGTCCTAACGGTGAAAAGGGGTGCAAACCCAAGGAGAACAAGTTCTGCAAGATTTCGACTTGTGCGTTTCACAAGGGCGTACAACTCTGCTTTGAGTGCCCCGAGTTCCCTTGTGAAACTACAAAACTGGGTCCAATCAGTTACGGCTTCTGCCAGTACATTTCAGGAAAATCCTAGCCAGTTTTACCAACAAAGGCTATCATATTTCATCTAGTTCTTGTAGTGCAGCCTTCGTGCGCTGGGAGCCCGGATCTATCTCCAAAGCCTTCAGATAGCAGCTTCTAGCTTCCTCCTTATGCCCGATCTTTTCCAAAGCCACTGCTCGATGATACCAGGCATCAGTACTGCTAGGGTCTATTCTTGTGGCTTCCTCAAAGCAAGATAGGGCTTCATCTTCTCCCTTGAACTTAGCCAGGGCGATTCCTTTGTTTATCCAAAGGTCTACAGACTTTGGGTTCATCTTTATGCCCTTCTCGAAGCATTCGACAGCTTTCTCCAATTTTCCTAGGTGAGCAAGAACTGTACCCATGTTATACCAAAGAGTAGCAAAGGATGCACCGAGTTTGGCGGCTTTTTCATAGCAGGTTATTGCCTCCTCCATCCTGCCTGCCATACTGAGAAGGTCTCCCCTGAGAGCCCAGGCCTTGGAGTCCTCAGGTACTAACTTTGTGACTTGCTCAAAACAGTCTGCTGCCTCCCCATATCTACCAAGAGATGCGAGAAGACTCCCCTTTGCCCGCCAACCCCTAACATTGCCGGGGTCTAGTTTGAGTGCTTCATCAAAACACTGAAGCGCTTCCTCTTGTTTTCCCAATTGACCCAGCGCTGCGCTCTTCCCCAGCCACGCCTCAACGTTCTGAGGCGCTAGTTCTATTGCCATCTCAAAGCTACCCAATGCTTCTCTGGGCTTGTCAAGCCGAGTAAGAACTAGTCCTTTGGCAACCCAAGCCCCTGCGTTCTGGGAATCCGCTTGTATGGCTTTCTCAAAACACTTCAGCGCCTCAGAGTTTTTTCTTTCGCGAACTAGCATAATGCCCTGAGCAATCCACATATCAGCGCTACTAGGGTTAACCATCAGCTTTTCCCTCTGATTGCCTACCAATCCCTAACATTCTACTGCTGTTTTAGTGTGTTGGTTCCAAGACTAGTAACTGAAACAAACATTTATTGTGAATATCTAAACCTTCAGTGTTGGTGTCTAGATTACAGTGTCATGGTCTATTCACACCACGCCTCTATCTTTCTTCAGAGAAGAATGGTTTATGATGAGTGTAAGACCGAAACCTAATTAATAGAGAATAACTGTTTGACAGCTGACAAGCATTTGATATGCTCTGCTCAATCACAGATGACCTGGTTGCCTCCTAATCTGGCTGGGCTTCTAAGATTATGAGGTAGGTGTGGAAGGCGGCGGCTAACCAGTCAAGGTGATACAGAAGACAACTCTGAGGAATGAGGCTATAGTGAAAGTCGAGAAGCGGGATGGACGAATTGTCCCATTTGATAAATCCAAGATACACAGGGCCATCGAAAAGGCCTTCGAATCCTGCGACCAAGACACTGGTGGAGTAGCAGGCGTAGTCGACATCGTTATGGAAGAAGTCACAAGCCAAGGAAAGGAAACCTGGCACATAGAGGAACTCCAAGACATCGTCGAAGACTCCCTAATGACCGCAGGCTACACCGACGTGGCCAGAAGCTACATCAAATACCGCCAACACCGGCACCAGCTCCGCCAACTCCGAGACCTCCTCGGCGTCACCGACGACCTCAAACTAGGTATAAACGCAGCCACCCTCCTCAACCGCCGATACCTCCTCAAAGACGGTGAAGGAAACGTTACAGAAACACCCTCCCAGCTTTTCCGACGTGTCGCCAAAGCCGTAGCCAAGGTCGAACGTCATTACGATCGACGCTCCAATGGAACCGAAGTGGAAGACCTCTTCTACCACATGATGGTCAACCTGGAATTCTTACCAAATTCACCAACGCTCTTCAGCGCAGGAACTGAACTAGGACAACTTTCAGCTTGTTTCGTAATCCCCATCGAAGATAGCCTCGACTCAATCTTCCAAGCAGTCTGGCAAATGGCTAAAGTCCAGAAAAGCGGAGGCGGCACAGGATTCTCCTTCTCCAGGCTCCGCCCCAAGGACGCACCAGTAGGCACCACCGGTGGCGTCGCAAGCGGACCAGTCTCATTCATGCGAATATTCGACACCGCAACAGACGTAATAAAACAAGGTGGATGTCTTTCAGTTGAAACGCTAGTACAGACAAATATGGGGCTCCGAAGATTAGGGGCACTTGTCAACTGCAAGCTTGGTGACGAAGGTCCTCTACGCGAAGTTGTTCAAACTCGTGATGATTTCCAACAAGCCTTCTTGGCAGCAAATAACGGGTTGACAGAGGTCTACCGCATAAAAACGCACCTAGGATATTCTTTAGATGCTACGTATAATCACAAGATTCGTGTTGTCACCGAGAATGGCATTGAATGGAAAGCTGTGAAAGATTTAGTGAAGGGCGATTGGTTAGTAATCAAACGTGGAGGGTATCACGGAATAGACTCCTCACTACCACCTTGTC
>JAEOTB010000057.1 GCA_016840065.1 Candidatus Hermodarchaeota archaeon
GAGTATGCCCTCAGGAGAATCAATGTCAGAAAGGCTGTGTCCTGGATCGGAAGGGTTATCCCATAGAAATCGGACGCATCGAACGTTTTCTAGCTGACTGGGAAAGGGAACACGGAGTGGAAGCCCCAAAATTACCAAAGCCCACTGGGCACCGGGTAGCAATTGTGGGCAGTGGTCCTGCTGGGCTCACCGCTGCAGGAGACCTAGCACTTCTGGGTCACAAGGTCACTGTCTTTGAGAGCCTCCACGAACCAGGCGGTGTGCTAGTTTATGGGATTCCCGAGTTCCGCTTACCTAAAGATATCGTAAAGGCAGAGGTTGACTATCTTCGCCAGCTAGGCGTGGAGGTTCGAGTTAACGCTTTCATTGGCATGCTCTTCACCCTCGATGACCTCTTCGAACAGGGCTACGAAGCAATTCTTCTTGCTACGGGTGCAGGCCTACCTAGGTTTCTGAATATTCCTGGCTTGAATCTTGTCGGGACCTATAGTAGCAACGAATTCCTTACACGCGTCAACCTCATGCGAGCCTACAAATTCCCTGAATATGACACACCAATCATCAAGGGCAAGAATATCATTGTGATTGGTGGCGGCAACGCAGCCATGGACAGTGCTCGTACCGCTCTCCGCCTTGATGCTGAAAGCGTTACAATTGTTTACAGACGCACCGAAGCCGAAATGCCTGTGCGGCGTGAAGAGCTGCACCACGCCAAGCAGGAGGGAGTCAAGTTTCAGATTCTCTCACAACCTGTTGAGGTTCTAGGTAACGACGATGACTGGGTGGCTGGAATGCGTTGCATTCGCATGGAGCTTGGTGAACCTGATGAGAGTGGACGCCGCCGTCCCCAACCAGTCTCTGACTCTGACTTTGAAATACCCGCTGACACAATCATATTTGCTATCGGTGCTTTTGCTAACCCCTCTGTACCCAAGTGTACTCCTACGCTAGCTGTGGATAGATGGAGCTGTGTCGTTGTTAACCCCGAAACTTTGGAGTCAACGATTCCCCATGTCTACGCAGCCGGTGATATCTCTGGAGGTGAGGGGACTGTTATCTTTGCAGCTGGTGAAGGAAAACGAGCCGCACGTCAAATACACGCTTATCTCACTAGCCTCTGAAAGTCTTCTCTTCTCGGAAGGAATTATGTATTCAGCTGAATTGTGTGCATCCGAGATTGTAGAAAGAACATTACAGAAATCAGCACAACTTACTCTTCAGATTAGGAATGGAAGACGAATTCGCAGTGGGGGTCACCTTGGGCCATACACTTGGTTTCAGTTCCCTTAATTGGTGGTAGTCCCTCTAGTTTGGCGAGCTCTTCAATCAACGCCACCAAACCTGATTGATAATAACAGCGAGGTCCATCAGCCTTTCCTCCATAAGTATCCTCATGGTATGGTTTTGTTTCTTTGATTACTACTTGAAGGGGGCTTGAGCTGAATTCTGCTAGTTCCCAGTTCCCCCAACCTGTGACACTGTGCATCTGTAGGACAAACTTGATTTTCTCTTCAAAGGGTTTCCCTTTGACAAGTGGGACATAATCCTTTACTGTACGACTTGCCCATCGTCTGGCGGCACTCTCAATCAGCACGAATGCACCATCTGCGCCCATAATTCCTTCAAGTTCTCTCTGCATCGCAGTGAACCACGGAACGGATAGTAGTACGCTTCGGTCATCTTTGAAGTAGACGAGTCCGTCTTCTTTGATGTTTAGCTGCGAAATGAAATCCTTATACAGTTCCTCCATTTGCATCACCATCCTAGTCGCCTGTCTTTGCCTCGAAGGTGTACTCACAGAAAGGGTCGCCTTTAGCGACACACTTGGTTTCCGTAAACTGGAGCGTGAGATCACGCTTATCCATATTGGCTAGTGCTTGGATAACATTTGCCAGACCTACTTGATAGTAGCAGCGGGGACCATCCGCTTTGCCCTCATAGGCGTTTCCGATGTAGGGACGCGGACTCCTGACTACCACTTTGAAGGGGTCTGGGCTGTACTCTACGAGCTCGTGAGGTCCCCAGCCTTGGAGCTGACCGTATTTCAAAACGAGCTTGACCCTCTCTTCTAGGGGCATGCCGGCGAACAATGCGGCAAAGCTCGCTCCCTCAGAAGCGGATTGACCTCCACTTTTTGAGGCTGTTTCAAATACTGCATAGGCACCGTCTGGTCCTATGATGTTTTCAATCTCTTGTTGCAGGTCGGTGAGCCACGAGGTAGATGCCAACATGTACCGATCGGCACCCATACTACGAAGCACACCACCAGCATATTGTAGCATAGTAAGATAATTCTTAAACTCGTCCTGCATCATTTCACCCAATTTACACAAATTCAATATTGTTAATAAAACTATTGTTGTCCAGCAGTGGGAGAGGATATAATTGAGAACTTCTCATGCGTGATAGCCCTAGCTAAGTGTTACGGGCTTCCTCAAAGAGTTCACCAAGGGTTCCAACAGCTACAAGAATTAGGGTTGAATCAGTTTCACAAATGATGCTTCCAGCCTTGGTTACACCCCATTAATGATAGTGTTCTCTGTGCAAGCGGAGCTATTTATTGAATTATCGAGGGGTTACGCGTGACTACTCCAACTTCTCATATAGTTTGAGCATTGTTTTTGTTTCTGTTATGTGTACGATATCAAACTCGACTTCAGGCCTGTAATGGAGTACCATTCTTGCCAGTTGTTCAGGGTCGTCAGTTTCAAACATCTGAAAGCCGCTGAATCCTATGCTCATTGTATAGTTTGGACAAATTGACTTTGCATACTTGTCGGGGTCTTCTTTGATCTTTTTTCTGAACTCTTTGAGTTTCTTAATTACTTCTGTAAGGTCCTTGGGGTCGTATTCCCAAAACACGATATACTTCATTTCTATCACCTTGTGAGTGCTTTCTTGTTCCTTCCCTAAGGTCAAGAACTGATATGTCATCATCCCTGTAATACTTTTCCTGTACTAGTTCTACGTACGGAAACGCAAATCAGGAATTCACCTTGGTGTTCCTTCAGAAACATATTTATTGTCTCATTGGGGGTTACTTTTAGTTCCGCCTAAAACCGCGCTGCTCCTTGAGCGGTGTTGTGTTGGTGATATAAAATGAGTGTACAAATGAACTGTGGCTGCCGCCGTAGCCGGTCATTGACCATTGGCTCTGTTGGAGATGGTGATGATGGCGACGGTCAACGGCGTGAAGGAAAAGTCAGTGGTCTGGCAAATCTACCGCGAAGCCATGCCAGTCCTACTGCTCACAGCACTAGCGGAGCTAATGGCTGGCGGTTTACTGCAAAACATTGAAGTCTTTTACGCGATTCTCCCTGGCCTCGTCGTTTTGGTCCCAGGGCTGATGCAGCTTCGCGGTAACATCTCAACTAGCCTTGCCCAACGGCTAGGTTCTGCCACACATCTTGGATTAATCTCTTGGGGACAAGGACTCAATAAACCCCTCCGCTCCAACATCAAAGCATCACTGGTGCTTGTTACTGTGATGTCCTTCCTACTTGGGTTTGGTGCTTGGGTAGCTACACAAATTGTCGCCTTCACCACATTGTTTTCTTCAGGAGTGGTCCTTGTCTCCCCTATGACTTTGCCTCGCTTCATCACTGTTTCAATGACGACTGCACTTCTTGCAAGTTTGGTTCAGGTTACAACAACTGTCCTTGTAGCCCTAGTTGCTCATGCTCGCGGGCTAAATCCAGATAACATCACAATTCCAGTCGTCGCAACTGTCGGTGATATCCTGACTGTTGTCTGTCTTCTGGCAGCCATTAACTTTGCGCTCATGCTCCCATTCTAGTAAGGTGAATATCATGTCCTCATATGATGCCCGAAAAATCCTCATCGAAAGCCTGCCCATCCTAGCCATAGTCCTTGTTCTGGCTTTACTAACAGGGACACTTCTAGACAGCCAACTAGCCCAGCTTGTTCCTTTCTTCCCTTTCATCCTGTTAATTATCCCAGCTTTCATCAATGTCAGTGGAGACCTAGCGGGAATCGTTGGTGCTAGGGTCACAAGTCACCTCTTTCTAGGAGAGCTAGATAAGAGCTTCCGCCCCTTCAGACTTCTTGCCTCTAACTTTGTAGGCGTCATTCTTGTGGCCTTTACTGCCTATGCCTTTCTCGGTGTCTGTGTCATTGGCATCAGCTACCTAATACTTCAAACCCTTCTTCCCCAATACATCATTCCCTTCTTCTTTGCCATCCTCGGTGCAGGAGTGCTTGCTACCGTTTGTACTAGCCTACTTGGGCTCCTAGGTGCCAGAATCGTTTATCGCTCCGGTCGTGACCCTGATAGCATAATCCCACCACTAACCACCACCGTTGGTGACCTACTCGGCATACTCTTTGTAACTGCTGCACTTCTCGCCATCGTCGTATAACCATACTTGAGTTCAGTTATATGCTCGTCTCTCTCCGCTTAAGTGCAGAGTAGACTACTATATGTAGATGCGCCGGACGTGAGACGTAAACCGCATTGCTCTCTGCTTCGGTTCTTGGCGGATGCCCCTAGACGCCGCTGAGAAACGATTAACTTTGCGGGTGCTCCATCCTAATCATCCGTATAACATTTGCCGTTTCACGTCCGTCCCAGAAGAACTCCTTTTCCATCAATCCATACCACACAGAATCGTTTTGAGAGATTCCGTGTGTATACATCTTAAGTTTGGACTCGTGGCAATTAGAAATCGAAATCCATTTAACGGAGCATAAGTATATACTAATTTGAATGATGCTCAGTGAGAGCTTGTGCTCCCCTCTGGAGGAACCAGAGTCTAATGGACGAGAACTAACTGATTCTTACTGTGCTTGCGGAGAAAAGGAAAGACACTAATGAAATCAGGGAAGGACTGAAGGGCGTCAGGGCGCTGAGAATTTTCTTCTACTGGGCTCTAATACTAGAATGATTTAGGTTTCGCGGGAATGAACATTCAAAGCCTTGAACAGATTCTTGAGCTATTTGAAAGGGGCAAGTATGCAGAAGCCCTTGAACAAGTGGATGTGCTTGAAAATCACCCCGATAACACTCCCATTGATCGCCTTATTTTTCGAATCCATAAAGGTTATCTCCTAAATCATTCAGGGAAGTATGAAGAGGCACTCGTTCTTGGGAAAGGAATACTGGAAGAAAGTGAAAAACTTGGAGTACCCATTCTTGTTGTTGATGCCTTCCTCCTACAAGCTCAGTCTTTATGGTATCTTGGACGTTACGAAGCGAGTTTTGAAGCCGTTATACACGGATCGGATTTATTACAGAACTTGATACAAACCCCAAGCGAACAATCGGCATCAATTCTAGAATTTCATCAATCCCTTCTCGCCCTACTTACTTCACTAAAGCCAATCCCACCCAGCCAACTTGTAATCTTTCAAGGTTGTACTCCAGTCACACCTTGGGTTCAGCTTGAGCATCCAATCGCCTTGGCCTACCGTATTGCGGCAGCTTTTCATCGAAAAGGCTCCATCCTTGCGGGGAAAGGCGAATTGCACCATGCGATTGAACATTACCAGCTCAGTCTAGGGTTGAAAGAAGTTCTCGGTAGCAAGCGGGATATCACCACGACCCTTAACAACATCGGAACCGCGTGTATTCAGCTAGGAGAGCTAGAACAAGCCGCGGATTGTTATCAACGATGTTTAACCATACATGAAAGACTAGGGAACCTTGCTGATTTGGGCATCTTTCTTAACAATCTCGGTATAGTGTATTTACGGAAGGGTGAATTGAACAGAGCATTGGATTGCTGCCAACAGAGCTTGTCAATGAAGCAAACAGCCGGAAATATGCGATCCATTGCCTTCACTCTCTCCAACCTGGGTGAAATATACTTACTGAAAGGCGAACTAAAGAAAGCATTGGAAAATCTACACGAGTGTCTTGAAATCTTCCTTGAAGTTGGACACAAACGAGCTGTTGCCTCCGTCCTTCAACTTATTGGTATGGTCTATCAGCAAAAAGGTGAGCTGGATCAAGCAGCAAGACACTTCAAGCAATCACTCCAGCTCTGGTGGGAAATTCGGAATAACCCGAAACTAGCAATTATTCTCTTCTCATTGGTGTCCATTGCCATCGACCAGAATGACTTCGACCAAGCTGAGGAATATCTGCAACGACTAAAGGCAATTGATGAAAAGGAAGACAACAAGGTCATCAGCCAACAGTGCCGCGTTGCCCAAGCCATGTTACTGAAAACCAGTCCGCGCACGCGAAGCCGAGGAGAAGCGGAAGCCCTTCTCCAAGTGGTAGTCGATGAGCCTATCGTTGATCACGAGATAACAGTTATTGCGATGCTCAATCTCTGTGATCTGTTGTTAACTGAGTCTCGCTCCACCGGTGACCCTGATGTATTAGATGAAATCGAGGGATTTCTTCCCAAAATAGTGGATATCGCCAAGCAACAGGGCTCATACAAATTGATTGTACACACCTTCTTATTGGAGGCTAGGCTAGCCCTAATCAAGCTAAATCTGCCTCTAGCTCGTCGGTTATTTACTCAAGCTCAACTAATCGCTGATGAAAAAGGCCTCCATGGATTAGCTAGAGCAGTATCCTTGGAACATGACATTCTACTAGACAAACTTGACCAGTGGGAGTCCCTCATCGGGCGAGAAGCCCCGCTAAAAGAACGCCTAGATTTAGCTGAGCTTGAATCCTTGGTCGTTCGTTTGATTCGCAGCCGAGTAGTAGACGCCTCAGAGGTTCCAGATGAGGAGCCGGTGCTCCTCCTAATTCTTGGAGAGGGAGGGCAGAGCCTTTACTCTAACAGCTTGCTTACTGGGAGCAAGATTGATGACGATCTACTCGGTTCGTTCCTAACAGCAATTCATCACTTTAGTGGTGAAGTCTTTCAGCAGACACTAGACCGTGCTAAACTCGGAAAATACACTCTCCTCATACATGTTGAGCGCCCTCTACTCATTTGCTATGTGTTCACAGGCCTTGCCTACACAGCCCAGCGGAAGCTCCAGGGGTTCGTTCAAACCCTCCGCCAGTCCGCTGTTTGGGAAGCCCTAACGCAAGCCAGTGAAACAGGATATAGTCTGCAAGACACCCAATTATCGCCCCTCGAAGATTGGGTAGTGAAGTATTTCCCTCAACCCCAGTAATCACTTATCCCCTGCTCTGTCCTAGTTTTAATACAAAGAATTGAGAGTTACATCTAGCGATGCGGACGTGAGACGGCTTAGGCACTTCTAGCCCCCTAGAGGTTTTCAGTAGCCTTGGGGAGGCTTTGCAGCTTCCTGTGGGTGAATCGCCTGGATTACCCGTCTTTAAGCGCCCTTGTAGACTTTCCTACCTCCTCCCAGCCAGATCTGATGCCCTTGTCTTCAGGGGTGTTGGTTGCAATCCCTCCCCTCATGTCCGCCTCGGTCTTTTTCTTTCAATGGGATTTGGACGCTTGGTGTATTTGTCGTTATCAATCTAGGGGCGTGCCACATTCGGAGCAATGTTCCCAATCAGGCTGCACTGTTTTACCACAGCTAGGACAACTTCCCGGTTTTGCTTTAGCCTCGGATTCCTGTTTAGGGGGAATAATGGAGGGTGGGGGAGTAGTATCCCTTGATCGTTTATACAGAGTAAAAGCGCTCATTCCAATACACAGAGGAAGACCCACCAAAATGTGTATCCACCCGAGAACTATGAAAATCAACAAGTATGGGAGACTTATGGTGAAATCTACAACCCCGAAAAGGCTTGATAATATTAAATTAAACACACCAACCGAAATCAGCCAGAGGATGCCGATATACAGTGGGCTCGCCCAGCGTATTCCTTCAATAATACAGACAACTCCCAGCCCAAGGAATAGTATTCCCATGAAAGGGATGAGTAGGCTTATGCCGTTCACAAAGGGTGAAAGTAGAAGTATGATAGTACCAAAAATCATCCGGCCTGTACGATAGTCTAGTGCCTTCTCTATGCCCTTACCTATAGCCCAGAACGCGACTATAATTACGACGATGACAATGACAATGATAGCGACTATTAACAGCACTACTTCACTCGGTATCGGAAGCCAGGGAAAAATCTGCATTCTAATTAATGCCCTCCTATAACCCTCTATGTCTTTCTAGTCCCCTAAGTACGTTTCTACTAAGGGCGAAAAATCCTATTGTATGCTTTAACTCAAATGAAATGAGGATTTATCGCCGTGTGAAAAATATTCGGGCATCTCCCAACCAAGTATCAACTAGCTTCTAGTTCGAACACCAACCCGGACCCCCTGTCTGGTTTGGATAAGTTTTGGACAACGGAGTCAGGAATCCTAGTAAGAAATATCCAAATCTAGGGTTCCTTTCTCCCTCTACTGGACATCACTTCTTAGTATAGGCCAAGATTACGCTGACTTCTTTGAATTCCGAATCTTTCGACATCAGAGCTGGCGCGGCGTAAGAGCTTGTCGAAAAGCCCCATCTAACCCTTAGTGGTATATCTGTCCACTTTGCGGCAACGCATTCCTTAGCCACTTCGATTAGAAGTCGTTTCCATGCATGGGTGTAGCCTGGACGGATGGCGGTGAACCGCATTATTGTTCGCTCGCCTTTTCCTGTCAGGAAAACACCATCAGGTTTGTAGCGGAGGGGTGCACTTGCAGCGACTAGCTTGTTTCCCTTGAACACCATCACAGCATGCCCTGCCTTGAGGACTCGGTCATCAAAGTAGCTTACCCAAGCGTCCCTGTTGGGGAAAGCGCTCCGGGATTGCGGATCAGCTAGGCAGATATCGATGAGGGCGTCACGGTCTTTTTGTGTCGCCTTTCGTCCGCGGAGGGATTTGATGTCCTTTGTCATCTTCCATTTTGCGGCTTCTTTGACATCGATGTCATGGTCTGATACGAAGAATCTTTCTTTCTCTATGAATCCCTTTTCGAGGAAGAATCGGATTTGTTCTTTGTGTATCTTGCTTTCATATGTGACATTGGTACCGATTTCTTGAATCTTCTTCTGGCGTTTCAAGTATCCAAATAGGTCCTCGAAGAGTTTCTCTTGTACTTCTTTCGGGCAGCCCGGTAGGGCCCATGGGTATCCCATGCCAATGGACCAGGGTTCATAGTCTCCGCCGCTGGCTGAGATGTAAGCTAGCGGTTTGCCTTCTTTGGTAAAGGCGAATCGCATCAGCTTTGGGTCTCTTCCCTCGGCTTGTATTCTAATTTGTTCAGCGTTGGCAGGGAGTCCTGTGGCTTTTGTGTAGATTTTTGCTCGGACTTCTTCTAGTCCTTGGTTTGGTTTGTAGTGTTTGTATACGATTTTCATTTCTTTGAACCTCTTTTGTATTGGTTTATTGTCGGTATGTTAGTATGACCTCGAAGGCTTCGATTTCGGGTCGAATGGCTGCTAGACCTAGTGCGGTGTTTGCACTGGTTGAGAAGGAGAAAGTAGCTCTGAGTGGGATGTCTGTCCATTCAGCAGCCATACATTCCTTTGCGACTTCAATTAGCAATCTTTTCCAGGCTTGATGATATCCGGGTCGGATGGCGGTGAAGCGCATTACTATTCGTTCGTCCTCTCCTGTGAGGAAGATGCCTTCTGGTTTGAACTTAAGAGGCGCACTTGCAGCGACGATCTGGTCGCCCTTTGAAATCAGGATTGTGTGTCCTGCTTTGAGAACGCGGTCTTTGAAGTAGATTCTCATGGCGTTCTCCGAGGGGAATGCGCGTTTCATGTAAGGATCTGATTGGCAGATTTCTACTAATCGTTCAACATCGTCTGCTGTTGCCAAGCGGCTCTCATAGGAGCTTATGTCTTTTGTTATCTTCATTGTGGCAGCTTCTTTGATGTCATAGTCTAGGTTGTATCGGTATAGTACTTCGTTTTCGCTGAATCCTTTTTCTTTGAAGAACTCTAGTTGTTCATCAAAGATTTTTGAGCCATAGACTATCGTAGTTGATATCACTCGGGTTTCTCGGCGGCCTTTAAGATATTCAAATAATTCGTTGAAGATTTTTTCTTGGACCTCTTTGGGGCACCCTTTCATTGCCCAGGGATATCCGATGTATGTCACCCCGGGGTCGGATGTAGAATCTCTGGCGGTTGTGTATGCTAGGGGTTTCCCGTCTTTGGTGAGAGCATATCGGGTCATTTCGGGGCTTCGGCTCATGTTCCGTTCCCGGATTTGTTCTGCAGTTGCAGGAAGACCCGAAATCGTTGAATAAATCTTGGCTTGTAATTCCTCTAAACCTTCATCTGGTTTCCATTGCTTGTAAACAATCTTCATCTGTTTCAGCACTCTCTGAGTGTAATAGCGTTGTGATGGCTTCCCGTCCTGCTCGGCAGGCGCTTCTCATAACGCTGGTGCGTTCACGAACTTCACCCCGTCCTGAAACACCAGGAGCTAGAATGGTTTCGAGA
Source organism: Candidatus Hermodarchaeota archaeon (assembly GCA_016840065.1). Lineage (GTDB taxonomy): Archaea > Asgardarchaeota > Hermodarchaeia > Hermodarchaeales > Hermodarchaeaceae > YT-063. Next base: position 10,348 of record JAEOTB010000057.1, read on the forward strand.
AGCTCCACTCCCAAATAATCCAGAGTGCTTGTTATCATCCCAACCGTATGACGTGCCGTAGTTTCTCCTCCACCCAAGGGTATAGTGAGGATTACTTTCTTTTCAGCAAAATTCACGTGCTTTGCTCCATACCAGCGATCAACAAATGCTTTGAATTGGGCGGTTGGTCCCCACCAGTAGACTGGTGTGCCAAGGACCCAGATTTGGCTGCGCTGCATCTTTTCTAGAATCTCTGGTAGGTCGTCTTGATGGACGCATGTTCCGGTTTTCTGGCAGGCATTGCAGGCTTGGCAGGGCTTAATATCTAGTTTGTTAAGAATGATCTTTTCTGTCAGGGCGCCTGCCTTTTGTGCGCCGGTGAGGACTGCTTCTATTAGAAAATCGGTGTTTCCATCGCGTCGGGGGCTACCTGAGAGGCCGAGTACGTATGGTTGAGCTTTGTCTTCCTTTGGCATCTTTGCCGGCATCCTTGCGTTTCTTTTGGCGCTCCTGTGGGAATGGGCTTTGGAGAACAGGAAGTTTTCTCATAACATGAGAACATAGGTTCGAAGCATTATATAAGTCTATTGATATCGGAGAATGATATGTACTCAGATGCGAAAGGATATTCTGTAGCTGAGACTATTCACGCAAAAAGTGAAACGCCTCTAGAACCCGGGAAACGCCACTAAAACGCAATCTCCTGACCTTCTTAGTTGTTCCTACAAACACTCCTACAGACGCAGGGAATGACTACAACGGCAATTACGAGCAGGCTGACGAGCCAGACAAGCCCATCTCCTAAGAAATCCAATACGTCAAAGGTAGGAGCAACAGGCGACCAGTAGTAGCGCCCGATAATAACCCCCACCAGCTGAGAGAGCATGCCTGTATTGTTTAACACCAGATGCCAGCTGCCGCCACGAGGGAAGATGACTTCAGCATCGAGGGGTCGTGAGGTATTCTCCGCTAGCAAACAGTTTGTGGTGGTTCCCTCCTGTAGCCATTCCTGGTAGGCTGCATCGTCGCAGACCAAAACGGTCACATGCCGAAAACCCATACAACTGAGGGAGACGTTGATGGCCCAGAGTTCCCCCGCACTTACCGTGGTGTTGAAGTGCCACATTCCGTAGCTGGGGAGGTTCTCAAAGTAGCTGTAGAAATCATAGTCGATAAAGGTCCATTCCCCCTCCCCTGCCTGGCTGGAGGGGAGGAGAAAGAGGGATCCAACCAAGACCAGCAGGAGGAGTGGAAGAATGACGCGGGTGTTGGCGTTCACTCTTGAACACCTCCTTCTTCTGGGTCTTCGTCTTCTTGGGGAGAGCTTGTTACTTGTGGAGTGGGTTTGTCGTTGGGTTCGAGTTCCTTTAGATATCCTTTGGGTGGGTAGGTCATGGTTGTTTCCTCTAAGGGATGTGTAGGCCCAAACCAATACTTAACTGTTTATTTGAAAGATTAATCCATTTAGATATGAAAGGTTGTGGTTTTTCACCAAATGGACAAAAAAGATGCCAGAAATTCTCCAAATGGAGAAAAGAATTCCCCAAATGGAGAAGAAATGCGCTAAGAATTCTCCAAATGGAGAAAGGCTTATAAAAGAACCAAAATCGGCGAGAAAATAGAATCTCCAAATGGAGAACCCCATGAATTCTCTTGGAAGTCGAAGAGAAAGGTGAGATGAACTGTGTCAGAATCCATCGAGAAACAGATACTCCTTGCCTCCCCAAAGGCAGTTCGCTTATCCATCGGTAAACTCATTACATTGACTGGTCAGCCCAGGAATGTCCTAAAATATCGGGTCGGCCAGCTCCTTGAGAGTGACCGCCTCCGCCTTACAGCCACTGTAAATACCGAAAGACTGGGCGTCCTTACCCTTGTCGAAATACGGATTAAAGCTAGCCGCCGTATGCTCAAAGAAGAACTGGTTGACTATGTGGAGCAGATCTGCATGCATCTGCTCAGGTGGCCAACACCGGTGTGTGTTACACCCAGCCCCGACCATATTATCGCTCTGACCTATGCGGATACAGACAAGCTGCTGGGGGAGCTGCAGGCCACTTTTGCTCTTGACACGGATGAAATCATGTCACAAAGCCCTGTACACAGCCACGCTCCGATTCTGCTCGAACCCAGGAGGTGGACCCGGTGACTCTGGCTTCACTTCTACAAAGATTGGATCCTGGCACCCTCACCGTAATCCTCTGCACCAGTAGACACAAGGTGGAGGGGTGCCTCCTCGCTTATGATTTGATGCGCCGCGCTATGTTACAGGACAAGGTTGTTTATGCCTTTAGCCAGCGCCACCCTAGCCTCGAATGGGCCATTCCCCATGCTAAGGCTAACCAGCTTTCCTTGGTTGACCTCACCCACCATGGGCTATCAGCCTATGCAGATCTTACCAGTCAGGTCAGGAGACGCCAGCGAGGGGAAATCCCCAATTACTTCTTTGTGGATCACACTGAATCAACAAAGGCCGTACTCCACACAATTACCCGCATCAAAGAGCTGGAGAACAGACCCCTTGTCTGGGTCTGGAATACACCCAGCGACCTCCTCACCCTGGGCATTGACGAAAACACCCTGGTCACCGCCCTCCGCAGGTTCCGTGCCCACCTCCTCAGCTGGGGCGACCGAGCCCTACTACTTGTCATTA
>JAEOTB010000058.1 GCA_016840065.1 Candidatus Hermodarchaeota archaeon
GATGGTGCTCTAGCTAACCTTTCCACCACCACGGATCGAGCGGCTGGGGTAAAGGATGCTGACCTTGTGGTCGAGGCGATTCCAGAGATAATGGATTTGAAGCAGAAGGTCTTCGCCGCTCTAGAGAAGGAGGCTCCTCCCCGTGCGATTCTCGCCACCAACACAAGCTCTCTCCCTATCTCTGAGATAGCAGAAGCCACAGAGCACCCCGAGAAGGTCGTAGGTATGCACTTCTTCTCCCCCGTTGTGAGAATGGATATCGTTGAAATCATCAAGGGCGACAAGACCACAGATGACGTAGCAAAGCTCATCTTCGACTTAACTCAGAAAATCAGTAAAGAACCAGTCATGTGCAACAAGGACATCCCTGGCTTCATCGCCAACGGCATTATGATGTTCCCCCTCAACTTCGTGGGACAACTGATTGACGCGGACAAATTCAAGATAGAAGAAATCGACTCTGCCCTACACTTCAATATCGGGATGCGGATGGCAGTCTTTGGATTAATCGATTTTGTAGGCATCGATGTAACCTACAACATACTCAAGTTCATGGCAACCCGCATCAAAGGCATGACCCTGGCAAAATGCCTAGAGGACCGAGTCCAGCGAGGTGACCTAGGCGTAAAGACAGGCAAAGGCTTCTACGAATACCCAACAGGACGCTGGGCAGTTCCCCCCACTTGGTCTCCAAGCCTCGCTGGGAAATTCGACCCACAATTCGTAACCAGCGTAGCCATCAACCGAGCCGCCGCACTGGTTGATGAAGAAGTAGCGACGCCCGCTGACATCGACAAAACCCTCAAGCTAGGTTTCAACCTCCCACTCGGTATGCTGGAGATCGCCGATTCCTTGGGTATCGACACAATCGTCGAAAAGCTCGAACACATCGCCAAGGAATACGACCAATTCTATTCTCCTCACTCCTTGCTCCGGAAGATGGTCAAGGAGGGTAAGCTTGGCCGCAAATCAGGGGAAGGCTTCTTCAAGTATTAACCGTGTCCCGTTATCACTCGAATCTGTCATTTCATCTTGGCGGCTTCTTCGACACGGTCTAGCCACTCCTCGACAAGGATGTTGAAGAGTTTTTCCTGCTCTATTTGTAGGTTGTGTGCCGCCCGGTCCAAGATAGCGAAGGTACCGCGGGGATACAGTTCGATGAGTTTCATCGCGTCACGGTAGCCTACAAACCAGTCTTGACGGCCCAACAAGATCAGAGTGGGACCCTTGAAGGCATCAGCCAAATCATCGACGTCAAAGGAGAAGGGATAACCATCCCCCCTCAGCCGCTCTGTGAATTTGCTGTCAACTATTTTATGACCTGAAAGAATCTCCTCACGGGTCCGCTCCCAAATCTTGGGAGACTCGACTGTGTTGAAGGATTGAAAGAACTCCGCCTCATAAGGATCAAGCCTCGAAACAAGCTCTGGGTCCTCCACAAGCTTGACAGCAGGCGGTACTGTCCGTAACTCGTCCTTGGCAACAATCAACGGGCAGATGAGAAGCTGTCCATCCACACTTTGTGGGCGACGGTAAATAATTCCCCGTGAAAGGTAGCCACCATAGGATTCGCCAGCCACGGCAACCTGTTTTCCAGGGACTACCGCATCAATGAACTCTAGGATAACGTCAAGCATCTGATCAGAATTTGTTATCCAGTCTGCACCCGGTGTTTTGCCCATTCCCGGCATGTCAAAGTATATTCTCTGCCATCCCCTTCGATTCTTGAAGACAGGCTCCATACACCCCAGCATCATGCGATGGTCTAGCGTAAACCCATGGATCATGATGAGAGGGTGCCCCTCACCTTTTGACTTGTAGTAGATGGTAGCATTTTCTAGCTGGCACTTCATTTCTTAGCCTTCCTGCTTTGTTCTTCGAATGGGGTATTTGTCCAAGAATCATCATAAAGCTAGCTATGGGCGTCTTGGATGTCTCTTCTGTTTAGAGTCGAAGAAATAAGTGATGAGCTGGTAGTATTGGGTTAGGGCTGCCTTGCCTTTCTCTGTTGTTCTGAACTCAAAGGTTCCCATTGTAGGTGCACTAAGCTGCTCTAGTAGCTCTCCCTTTGTTAGAATACTGAGGGCTTCCTTTGCGGCGGCAGTATTGAGGCCAATTTTACGCATGAGCCAGCTTTGGGTGCGGGGAGTTCTAAGGCAGGCTTCCAGCAGTGCAGACCATATCTCGAACTTGTCTCGGCGGGGCGACTTATAGCTTGTGCGTTTGGTGGAGGCTGAAGCAGATGGCATCAGGGCCTCCATCCTGTATCACTAGTGCTTTGTTGGATAGTCGATTCGAGGTCCGCTTGCCAAGTGATAAGCGCCTCGTAGAGCTTCAGCCAGCGATGAATATATCTCCTCCAGTGGAAGTACAGCCAAAACCAGACAACAACATACACAATGTTGAACCACAGAAAGGGGAGGACAGGAGTCAGAAGCAGACGAGGGATGACATATGGGCGTCGAAGGAAGAAGCTACCAAAGCTGAAGAGAACAATCGCAAAAACCACTACTCCGATAAAAGGCATAACTCTGAGGGTCCGGAAAATTCTATGAATTCGCTGCTGTTCCTCCTCTTTTGTACTAGGACTCGCTGTTTCCCGAGGTAGAAGAACAGGGAAGAGGAGATTCATGTATGTCGTGAATTCCTCTGCGGCTTGTGAGGTGCTAACATCTCTCTTTGCATCATCCAAGAAGCGCTTCGCCGATCGCATGTATGTAAAGAATGATTTCCATCCAAACCACACTGCAGCAATACAGGTTGGTATTGATATCCACATTGGAAACGTTATTCGGAGGAACCACTCAAAGGATTCTGCCAAAGCCGCTGAGAAGAGGACCACCCAAAGAATCCAGAGGGGTATAATTAGTATTGATGCAAAGAAGTTCAATACGAAAAGCCGGTGACTTCGATACAGCTGTGGCAGCAGCTCTTTTTGGCTGCTCAGCAAACCGTTTGGAAGAGCTTTTGTCTCAGTTAATCTCATCACCCGCTTTTAGACACCACACCATCAGTGGGTGGTCGACTCCATGTACGTTGTCTATTTCAGCAAACGAAGACGATAGAACTCTTGAAAGTAAATTCCTCACCTACTGGGACTTTTCTTGATTTATAGGGTCTTTGCCTTTATACATTGCAGTGTCAGGTATCAGGCCGTCCTAGTTTCCAAGTTCCTACAAGCAGGAGAATCACGCCTAATACAAGCAAAATACTCGCTGGCATGATTGCCGTAGAAATTTCTTCAGGAATGCCAATACCGAGCATCAAAGTAGTGAGGGACACTCCTAGAATTCTTCTTATCACCATACTCAGCACAAGGGGTACCATCATTGTCGACACTAAACAGAGCATCATCGAAATCATTAAGTTCCTCGTGTAGCCTGGAGACTTCATGTCCTCATAATTGGGTCCGAGAGCGGTGATGCCAGTTCCCAGAATTACTGCACTACAAATCAATAGATACCCATAGGCTAGAAGTCCGAAGAAATGCATCAGGCTTAGGTTGGCGATGAAGGTTAGCGAGGCGGTGGGGATTATCGAAAGCGGTACTGCGATTAGTAAGGCTGTAGCCAGTCGCGCCTTAACGAATCGTGAGGCTCCGTAAGGTGCGCTCTGGATTATCCATAGTTGGTCTCGGCTTTCTAGAAAGGCTACACCTGAGAAAACTAACACACCTGTGAAAGCTAGACCAAAGCCCGTTATGGGTATTACTGAACTTAACTCGATTGTATATCTTTGACCGTAAGCCAGAATAACTATGACTGGCAGTAACAGGGTAAGCAGTAGCCCCAGTGCTACTCTTGACAGGTTTTGAGGCTTCCTGAAAAAGTCCTTGAAGCTAGTCACAACCAGCGCTCCAAAACTGTTAGGGGTAATTCTACGAATAAACCGATAGAGGGAACTTTCCTGTGTAATTGTAGTTATTGTTTCCATACGTGGACCTAAGCTATAGGTGAAGACGCGATCTGTCGTGGCAAGAGCGATGCCAACGCAAGCGCACCCAAATACGACGATGAACAGGGTGTTTGTCAATAGGTCAAATTGTAGTATACTTTGAAAGACTCCGATTTGGTGGGCTGTGAGATTGATTCCGTTAAAGATGATTGCCAACCAGCTGATGAGATCGGCACTCCAGGTGAAGGGAAACACCAAGAAGAGGTTCAAACCCATAACGGCTGCGAACTGTTGTGCGAAGAGCTGTAAACATATTATCGGAATGAATAGAATGAAACCAAGGAGTATAGCAATAGCCTTCGCAATAGAATTCCCGCGTGGGGAGCTCCCTAGCTTTGTCTGGATAGCGGCTGAGAGGAAATTCGATAACCAGACGGTAATCAGCATATTCAGCACAAGCACTCCATAAATCATCAGCTGCCCAGGAAGTGACACTTGATATATCAAAAGAAATGGCGCAAGTAAGGGTGGAGCAAAGAACAGGGCATTCAAACCAAAGATTGGAACCCTGCCAAGAAAGGTTCCGATAAGGATGTCCCGGGTCCTGACGTTATTCGCAAGGAAAATCTCCCATTGACCAATCTTGATTTCTTGGAGCGCTTGAGATAATGACGCGAATAATAAGAATGTCCATATGAGCATCATCACAGCACGCATCAGCTCTGGGAACATCAACATAAGCAGCCCTTGAACTGGAATTATGGGACTAAGGGCATTCACCACTAATTCGACCAATAACGGGACTAGATATGCCGCCCAGACAATTCCAATGATAAACAGTAAACCAAAACTGACAAACCGGTGTCCCCGAAACCTCGCGGTCAAGACCAAGAATTCTGCCTTGGCTATGTCGACCCACTTGTAACTCATCTCAAACCGACCTCCAAGTAAGTAGGGCTTGCCGATCGACCTTACCTCCAATGATTTCGAGGTAAGCCTCCTCAAGATTCCTTGTCTTTGTTCCCTCAATGATTTGCTGGGGTGAACTACTAATCACTAGCTGTCCTTCATTAATAATACCGATAATGTCACAGACCCCCTCAACGAAACTTGTGATGTGTGAACAGATGAAAAAGCTCGTATCAGTTTCTTCAGCAAGAATGAGGATTAATTCTTTAACAAGTGCTGAAGCGGCTGGATCCAAACGTGATGTAGGTTCATCTAAAAACACAAGTTGAGGATCGTGAAGTAATATTGAAGCAATTAGAACCTTCTGTTTCATCCCAGACGAATACGACTCGAGCAAATCATCTTGTCGACCTTCTAGACCCAGAATTGCAAGGAGCTTGTCAATCCGCTGATGAAGTTTTTCTCCATTTCGACCATTCAGAGCTCCAATGAATTCTAGGAATTCCACTGCTGAAAGCTTCGAGAAAAGTCCAGGCGTTTCAGGTAGCAACCCAGTGACTGTCTTGATTTCATCACGCTGTGTCGAAATATCGTAGCCACATACAGTGCCCGTTCCGCTAGTCTGCTTTAAGAGACCTGAGAGAATACGAACCGTCGTGGTTTTCCCGGCGCCATTAGGACCTAGAAAACCAAATCGACTACCTACCTCTACTTCGAGATCGAGTTTTCGTACTGCTTGAACCGATCCAAAGGCTTTCTCCAAACCTTCAGTTTTGATGCACAAACCATTGTTCATCATTAATCACTAAAGGAGTGAAAGGCTCAGTTGAATAAAAGGAACTGTGGATTAATTCTCCATAGGCATAATTGATTTGTCTCATTCTAACACTAGATTTTAAGAATCTAGATATAGATTCGTGAACTAGAGGGTGCGAAATATAATGTCAAAAAAGATTCTTGGGGTATTGTTCGATTTCGGAGGTACTCTCCTCGATTACACTCCCTGCATCAGCCTTGTCTTCTCAAGAGTAGCTAAAATACTAGGTTTCGAGTTTTCCCCAGATGACCCTCGGATTCGAGATGGAATACGACGGCAACAAACCGCATTCGTTGCGTTGAAGGTTCCAGAAGCCAAGTTAACGAGAGACCACATGCACTCCTTGAATCGTCATGTCCTAGATGCTATGGGTATTGATTACGGGCATGTTCCCAAAGATCGGTTGATGAAGATCATTAATGAAGAATTTGATAGATCTTTTGAATTAGGGGAAAACTTCCAGTTGTACCCGGGCACCCAAGAAACCCTCGAAAGGTTACACTTAACCGGGCTCAAGATCGGCCTGCTATCCAATTGCCCCGCGTGGTTGGGCACACCCAGGAGGAAGGTAATGGAGAAACTGGGAATCCTCAAATACTTCGACGCCATAATACTTTCAGGAGAAGTAGGTGTGAGCAAGCCAGAAAGAGAGGTTTTCGAGCTTGCCCTCAAAGCCATTGGCATCGAAGAAGCCCGAAAGGTGATACATATCGGCGACAGTCCTTACGCAGATGTTCAAGGTGCTAGAAACGCGGGGTTGATTCCAGTCCTTTTTAATCCTCTCAGTTTGTACTCAATCGAAGATGTTATTACTCTCAAGAAAATGCCAGACCTCCTCGGCATGCTACAATATAGGGTCTCCTTCTAATTCATGAGAAACGGTGCTCACCCGGGGGCTTTGCTATCTGAATGCGTAGAAGAAGCAAAAACTGGCGAGGAGGAAGAAAACATGTCCAAGTAGTCCTAGGAAGGGCATCATGATACCAAGGAGATTAAAGGCACTGTAGTATGCAATGCCTAGCGTGACAAGCAGCAAGGCTGCGGACAAGGCTCGCGCCTTCTGATACTTGGGATGAGAGCGGTCAACCGATCTCAGAGTGCGAAGGAAGTAAATCGTCGCAATAGCCATCAAAGAGGCCGGTATCAGTAACATCCCGATTATGGCCCATGGTGACATCGCAAACCCAAGAGTATCTTGGGTGAGCATGTAGTTCACCGAGTCGTTGGGAAGGGTTAGGATAATCCCAATCACTCCAGCGGCCAGAATGGGGACTGCAATCTGTATTCGTGAGACATAATGTTCGCCTTTGAAGGTAAGGATGCCCGTAAGCGCTCCAATTACAGCGGCTATTATGGCGCTGGATGCGGATATGTCACGGAAGATGTTGAACGTATCTGGGTAGAAGGGGACGAGGGGTAAGGTGTAGATTAATCCTTCAAAGAACAGATACACCCCAAAGGTAACCATCGCTAGGGCGGTAAGCCGGTTGAGAAGGTTCTTAGTATCCTTTCGTAACACAATGAAGGCAATAAGATCTAGGATAATCGCGTCTATGAGAAATATCGCGCCGATGATGGGTCCCGGGGAGGAGGCAGGAACAGTCATCGTTCTCTTAATGAGCGAAACTTCGCTTTAAGGTTTCTAGGTCTGGATTGCTAACTTTTTTATCGAGATTGTGTTGCTTTGGTGTGAGGATTCGATTATGTCCAAGACTATTGATGTGCTTCTTGACGCTTTTGAACACGAGGCAAAACAAGCTCGCGTAGTAATCGCTGCCATCGGAAATACGGATATGGCGTACTCGCCACAGGAAGGAATGCGGACCTTAGAGGAGCTAGCCAACCACCTAGCACAAATCCCCCTCCTCGATCCCGTCATGTATGCAAAGGAAATCGCAGATGTAGAGCAAGCCAGAGCACGCGAAAAAGAATTGCACCGACAAGACATTGATGGCTTTCTAGCGGTTCTTGACGAGGGCATCCAAGCCGTAAAACAGCGCTTCACTGGTATGACCGAGAGAGAGTTCTTTGCCAAAACCCTCAAGCCCTTCTACGAAAAAACCGAAAAGAACTGGGCCTACTACATGCCTGAATTCATCAGCCACATCGCCATGCACAAGATGCAGCTGTGGATGTACCTGAAGCTAGCTGGTGTCAAGGTCGACATGATGACATACTATGGGGTCGTCTCGGATTCATAGCTAGTTCGGCGTCTTGATGAGTAGTCTACTCTTCTGGTGTGAAGCGGTAAGCATCGTAGTTGTAATAGGGTTTGTACCCGATGCGGGTATACAAGTTGTAGCCGAACTGGGATGACTGTAAGGTGCTGATTTCATACCCGCGCTCACAGGCGTCTTGAAGGGCAGCAAGAGTAGTAGCAGTACCTACGCCTTTTCCACGATGTTCCGGCTGGGTATCTATCCAGTATAGCCCTGCAACCCCAACAAAGTAGGCTACCTTAGAAACTCCTATTACATCACCATCGAGCATAGCTAGATACACACCAATATCACTCCGCCCTCTAGTGAGGGCGGGTAGAAGCATATCATACATTGATTGAACAGCTGCCTCGGGATAGCCTCTATTCGTCAAATACGTGAACCAGCGGTCCAAGTCGTCAACCGTGCGGACCTGTTTGATACTTGTGCCTGATCGATGAAGCACCTCTGGTAATAGGTTGAGGTCCAATACTCTTAGGTCAAGCGCCATTGCAGGAAAGCTCCATTCCTCCTTGGTGAGCCCCTCTGCCAGTATGAACTCACCCAGGTTCTCCGGCGATGAGGATGAACCCACCCACCAAAAAAAGGGCACACTTCGCTCCCTGAAATAACTGACGACCTTTTCGACTTGTCGTTTAACGTTCTGGGTGGTGAATCGAGTCCACATTACACCATTCTTCACTGCTACAGGTACACCCGTATAGAATCGAAACATCTGGTGGTTTTCAACGACATCTATTTGTCGCCAATAGGTTTTGACATATCTCGCAAAGTTAGCCTCAATCGCGGCTTCGATTACGGCAGCAGAATGGTCTCTTTGAATCTCTTCTTTTGACAGCTATGGCGCCTCCTCTTCTTAGTAGGTTTCTTTTGGTAGCGAATCACCGGAAGGCGTAGAAAAAGAAGGCGCTTGCGGCAATGTAGAAGACCTGTCCGAGAATGCTTAGGGTTGGTGAGGGAAAACCCATCAATGCAATGATGGTGTAGTAGGCGATTCCGAAAGTAACCAGGATCAGAGCGATGGGGAGAGCGATTGCCTTCCGGTACTTTTTGTGCGAGCGATCAATTCCTCGGAGAGTTTGTAAATAGCAGAAAGTTGCCAACACCATCATTGAAACCGGGATGAGGAACAACCCTATCCCCGCCCAAATCGTACCTGTAAAACCAATGGTGTCCGTCGCGACGTTGTAACCCACGTACTCGTTGGGGATTGTGAGTACCAAGGCAATAATCTCTAGGGCGATAAACGGAATAACGATGCGTATTCGGGCAATATAGTGTTCGCCTTTCAAGAGGATGATGCCTGACAAGGCACCGAGTATTGATGCGGTAATCGCTCCAGAAACCGCTACATCCCGGAAGATATTGAATAGAAGAGGATAGGTTAGTGGGGTAATCGGTAGGGTGTACACCAAGCCGCAGAAGAGCATGTAGGACCCGAAGGCGACCATAGCCACCGCTACTACCTGGTTGAGTAGGTTTCTGGGATCCTTTCGTAAAACCAAGATGGCGACAGCAATTATGAGCATCGCATCGAACAAGAAGATTAGTCCAATAATGGGCCCAGGAGTTGTTGTCATGATTGGATATTTCTCTTGATTGGCTATTAGGTTTTAGGCTGGTCGAAAATCCGGTCGGCTTCTTCAGATAGTCTTTTTGGGAATACTTAAATATGTAATTTGTAATGATATTACTAAAGGTGGGAAAATGACTGAAACAATTCTAACTCAACTCGGAGTACAAGAACGATTGAGAATGATCACCTCCCTCGTCGACGCTCGGGTCCCCCTTCTCCTCCTAGGACCTGCAGGCAGTGGCAAAAGCTATCTAGGTATGATGGTCATGCGAGGCTTCAGTCACAAGCACTTAGGGGACGCACCACTCCGTAGGCTAGGTGATCTAGACGACCAAACATTGCAGTCAGGTAACATTCGTTCACTCTACATCGCCGGATCATCCAACGTAACAAGACTAGATGTCCTGGGGGGTCGAACGCTTGAAGGCGGCAGCTATATCCGGCGCCCTGGCGTTCTCCAACAAATGATGGAGCAAGGAGGAATAGTCTTCCTCGACGAGGTATCAAGTCTTCCACCCCAGTTTAACATACTCCTAAACGAGATTGTCGACCGAATTATCAACCGTGACTGCCACGCTA
>JAEOTB010000059.1 GCA_016840065.1 Candidatus Hermodarchaeota archaeon
AGGGTTAATGTACAAATGGTACCGAGTACCTACTGATGGCTAAATCTGAATTGTTCCTGCTTCGTAGCGGTCAATCCAACTCAGTAGTTCAGACGGCTTTCGTCTGCGAGTAGCCGTCTCTCTTAAGGCATCTAGTAAGTAGGGGATAATATCCTCTAGAATTCTTTGTTGGTCACTAGTTCCCCGGATTCGGGAATAATTGGTGAGAAGCATCCGACAGATAAGTCGTTTTTCTGGTGTGAAGAGAGGGTCGGTATCAAGAATGGATGCGCAGGTGCTTGCCAGATCTTTTAGGTAGTATCCAGAGGTGCATTCCTCAAAATCAACACCAATGATGCGGGAACCATCATGAATGAAATTCCGGATTCTAGCGTCGCCTTTCAGCAACACAATATCAGGATTGTCTTCGCGTTGAAACCTTTGGTGGTACGTAGCTAACCATTGACCAAGCATCATTCCGTATAGGGGGTCTTGATCCGAATTAATCAAGTCGCAAAGGTTTTGCCCCGATACATACTGCATGAGAATCACATGGGCAGTAGTACCGATGATTTTAGGTACTGGGACTCCACTGGAGTAGGCATCACGCAGCACTTGAGCTTCAACGGCGATACCAAGTTGTTTGAACCACTTGGCAACAATGTCTAAGGTACTCCTTGTAGATTGGTGTGTGCCAGTGATGTGTAGGACTACATTACGACGACTCGGAAGCCGACGGCACTCCTGGACAAGGAAGTCTTCAGTGAGTAGAGAGAGGAGGGCACCTCGCACTTTCCATGGTACATTCATCTCTGACATCCTGTAACTCTACTCCCACATTATTACATACTAAAATTATCGGATTAGGTTAAAGAATACTAGTGAAAGACAGCCTCAAGCTTCAGCAACAGCTATTTGAGAGGACCACCTATTACTTGGAATCGAAGTTGTCTAGTTGGTGAGATATTTTGACGGAGAACAAGGAGCTTCTAGAGCGACTTATACCACGCTTCAAGCTGTGGTTAGAAATGGACGGAGTGACCATTCTTGGTAAGGGTGGGGCTCTTTTGCTGAGGTCAATCGAAGAGCACGGTTCTATTAGCCAGGCATTACAGTCATTTCCTGCAGAGGAATTTGGCGAAGAAAGTCCTCCTTCGTATCGCTTTGCTTGGGGCTACCTGCAAAAGGTAGAGGAGAGGCTAGGCGCTCAAATAGTTGAGAAGCGTAGAGGCCACCGAGCTGGAACAGGCGGTACTGCTCTCACAGCCCTTGGTCGAACCTTGTTGAAACGATTCGAGGAGCTTGAAGCTAAACTTGCTGCTTCACTTATTGAGAAATGAGGGCTGGAGTAGATAGTATTTATACTATTACCACTCAAAAGATTCATATAGTTACTTCGGCTGAAGAAACCTTGTAATTGTTGGAGGTCGAGCCTTGAGCAGCAGCATACCTGAAGAAGAGCGCAGATTCACAGCAGTTTATAAGATAGTGACCTTAGGTGAACCCGCAGTGGGTAAGACAAGCCTAGTGACGAAATATGTCACTGGCAAGTTTGAGCGAGATTACCATAAAACTCTGGGTATTGATATCAGCACATTTGACACACAGCTTGAAGACAACCTTTTCAAACTACTAATTTGGGATCTTGCTGGACAGGAAATCTTTGTGGAGTTAAGAACCAGATACTGTCAAGGAGCAGGAGGAGGAATTGTAGCTTTTGATTTGACCCGCCCACAAACACTTGAAGCAGTACCTGACTGGGTCAAAGCCGTACGTGGAGCAGTAGATATAGACCCGGTTCTTATTCTACTTGGTAATAAGGCTGATTTAGGGAAGAGAAGGAAGATATCGCAGAAAGAAGCTAGTAAGGTGTCAAAGGATCTGGGGCTTCACACCTATATTGAAACCTCTGCAAAAACTGGTCAACATGTTACAGAGTGCTTCAATAAACTGGCCCTCCTTATGCACAAACAAGGTTTAGAGCGCCTAAAACGCTAAAAATCATAATCTTGTATCCTTTCATTGAATTCCTCTCAAAATCCTAGGGTACTTCTATACCAAGAGGCGAAAGTTTATCTCCTGATTTTGAGGAATTTATCAGGAAACATGTTTCCCCATATGTATTGCCCTCCCTTGATATGATTCTTCTCAATTATTAAGGTAAAACGGCTTCGGAGTGTTGAAATGCTTTGAAAAAAACTCTCTTCATTAATCGGGTCTTATCCGTAACTTTGCTGATGTTCATTGTTTTATTCTCATCAGCGCCTGGCATTACCTCTAGAATCTCTCCTTCAGAGGTCGAGATGGATGAACAAGATGCTTTCTCATCGGCATGTGTTTCGCGCTTCGGACTTGATGGCCCAGCACCTATTCAGCAAGACTATACCCCCAGAGATGCCTTTGGTAACAAACACCTACTTGTGATTCTTGTCGAATTCACTGATCAACTACACACGTTCACACAAGCGCAGGTCGAAACGTCATCCATCAATAACCTAGATGATTACATTGATGAAGTCTCCTTTGGACTCACATCTGTGACAGGGGAAGCAACTGCTTGGATTAACCTGGGACACGCACGAGAGTACTATGTTGAGGGCACATCTTTCCCTAGCGATCCAAAGTTCACTCTAATTGCAGATGCGGTAGACGCCGCAGATCCCTATGTAGATTACAATGATTATGATGGAGTAACCATCATCCACGCTGGTCAAGGACAGGAGTTAAGTCATGATTGGCATGATTATTGGAGTTGTGAATGGTGGGGCTTCTCTCTCCCGACTGATGATGGGGTCACTCTTCACCGAGCCTCAGTCAGTCCAGAAGAGAGCAACCCAGCCCAGCCCGCATTTGTAGGTGTACTCGCTCACGAGTTTGGACACGACCTCGGATTACCTGACCTATACGACACGAGCTATACAGAGGAATTTGTAGGCGACTGGGCACTGATGGGTTCAGGATCTTGGAATGGTCTGCTTGGAGTTGGGGACAGTCCCGCTCACATGATGGGATACAGTAAGGCTTATCTCGGCTATGTTAATGGGTCCCAGCTTTTAGAAGCAGCACTCGAGGTGAACACACTTGTTGACCCATTAGAGTCATCAACTACTGGAGTGCATCTGATAAAAATCCCAGTAACAAGCCTCAGATACTATCTGATTGAGGTTCGCCAGCAAACGGGGTATGACACATATATTCCTGATAAAGGTGTACTGATAAGCTATGTTGATGAAGCTCTCTCTTCAGGTCAAGGGATTGTAAAAGTAATAGATTCACATCCAATTACGGATACAAAGAACGATGCTGCTTTCGACATAGGTGTTGGTGAAGTAGATTACTATATGAATTCCGTTGACGAGTTTACTGTTGTCATTGAAGAAGCAGTGGGTAATTCCTACAACATTACAGTGCTTCGAGCCTACATGTCATTTACCAACTTGGAGAACGGAGCAGCTCTGCTTACTCCAAACTATACTCTAGAATGGGCTGGTGCTGCGGCACCACCTGGATTAAACCGTTATGAACTCTACATCGATGGGGGGCTTGCATACAATGGAACAGGTACAGACTATAGCTGGACGGGAATGGCAGCTGGAGCCCACGTCGCCTCATTATCAATGGTTCTAAATGGGTCTGGAAGAAGACTAACAATTGAATCCAACTTTGTAGTTGACCTTGAGGAACCCACCATCACCGGAGTTCTTCATCACCCAGAATACCCAGCCTTCGGAGACGGCGTCCAGATTCGGATGAATGCCACCGATGACACATGGATTGTTAATGCAACTGTCTTCTATCGCCGCGCCACGGAAACTATATGGTATCAAGTGAATATGACATTCTACTCTGGAGATGAATGGAGAGTCACTCTCGGTGTTTTCATATTCGGTACTAATATCTTGTATTATGTCGCTGTAACGGATGCAGGTGGTCGCACTCAAATAAATAACAATAATGGTGATAACTACGAATTCACAGTTGAGGGTATTGGTCTAATTATCATCGCTATCATTGGAGGCGCTATCTTCCTCGTCATAGTAGTAGCCTGTTGTACTTCCCTCCAGAAAAGACGGAGGGGCAAACCGACGGTAAAACCGGCACCACCTCCTTCACTGGGACCCGTTAAAGGACCTTCTACTGAGGCTAGTACCTACCCAAAGGTTGTAGATCCGACGTCATTCTGTCATGTCTGTGGCTTTCCATTAACACCTGGCGCTCAATATTGCGGCAAATGTGGGAGACCCGCCTCTGGCTAGCGTTGTAGTAACGCGTAAATTAAAAGGAGGCTGCATCTGTGACTAGCTTGTCCTACTTCTAGTAGGTTATTTGATGAGTGGAATCACAGCTGGGGCGTAACGTCCCAGATCCTCTTCAGTTTCAATCATAGGTGCTAGAAGACCAAGCTTACCTGCAGTACTGCTGATATCGGTTTTAATATCGCTCTTCTGAATTGCAGTAATTGCGTCACCACCGCATTCGTATATTTTCAATCCGCTGTTGTATTTTCGAGCGAGAGTCATGAAGTCCTTGAAGTACCCTCCGAAGGTTTCGAAGCGGCGGATATTGAAAGGGCAACCATTCACGATTAGGAGCTGCGCACTTTTAAGTAAATTAGCGAAATGTTGTACAGTCTCTGGTCCAATACTTTGAACCTCATACTGAAGCGAAAGGCGTGGAGTAAGTGTATGAGTTCTAAGTTCTTCTGGGGTCTGTTCTATAACATCCTGAGCAAGATGGATGCGTTTGGGGTCGAAGAGTTTCTTGAAGTGTTTCAGTTGTTCTGGTGTAATGCCCTTAAAGAATCGTTCTTCTGTAAGGCCAAAGGAGAGGTCAGGGTTTTGGCTTTTCAGTAGAACTAGACTGAGGATGGAGCCTGCTATGAAGATCGTATTATCACGACGCATATAGAGAGACAGGACATCAAGATAATCGGTTACCTTGCCGCCGAATAAAGCGACGACAACCCTTTTGCTTTTACCTATCTGTTCATTGATTTCAGCGTATTTTCGCATCTCCCCTGCAAAAGCGTTCGAGGGAAAAATTGGAACACCGCGTCGTTTTAGAAAAGCAGGGAGGGCTTGCATTGATGTATCCTTTTGGCTGCTTCCCCTATGAGCTGCAGAAAAGGCATCTTGAATGTAGCACAATCGATGCCCTGCATCACGGAGTTTCTCGACAAGCCGAACAGGTGGAGTGTCATACAGGTTTCGTGGAACACGGAGTTCCCAAGGGGCAAACCGTAAGTTGTTACTAAGGACGTTTCGTCCATGTGAAAGGTGGCCAAACTGGGTTAGACCCCAGCAAGTTTCGCTAAAAACATATTCCCATTCCAGAAATTCGTCTGGATACTTTTCTCGTAGGAGCCGGTTCATGACTCGGGAGTGTTCAAGAAGTGGGTAGAAATCCGCTTTACCAATACGGGATTGGTGACTGGCATCACCGATTGCAGCAGCACCGGCTTTACGTAGTTCAACTGTTGTTAGGAGCGCTTCCATGATGCGGCGGTCATTAAGTATAGTGCCGCTGTTCGACATTACAGAATTGATATCGGTCCTTTTCAAGACAATTGGGCTACCAGCCATATATTCTTGACCGGCTTTTGCAGCGTTTTCGAGGGCAGTGAGAAACTGATGCACATAGTCCACCCTTTGGAATGTGCGGAAGCAGGGTACTTTTATTCTTTTGCATCATTTCGAGTTAATTGAAATCTCAACGTTTTAAAGTCGAGGAAATGCCTTGAAAGTGCCGGAGTAATAGAACACCAGCTAGTATCGTGATAATTCCGATAGGGCGGAGGAAGGAAAAGGGGAAGATAAGTAAGCCTCCAATAGGCTGAAGCAATGCATCACCAAAGACGAAGGCAGCAACGATGATGGGAACTAGTGTGGAAAGAGAGTTGTTTAATGGGAGTGCTACCGATGCTCGACGATGGGAATACGCGCATTGCAGCAGAAAGAAGGCAAATACTGAACTTATTACATAGAGCCAGAACGAAAGACGCGTTACAAGTTGAAGTAGAGTGGCAATATCCAACACGTTGAAATCCTCGAGAATGAGACGAACTTCAATTGTCATAGCCTTTAGGAAGATAGTGGCTATTCCATAGAGGATACCCGCTCCAAGGGCAAAAAACAGTTCTTTGTCTCGATCAGAGCTTCTTCTTATTGAACCAACAAGTACGAAAAGAACTGTAAGAATTCCACAAATAACACTACACAGCGAATACATTGGTACATTGTAGCCAAGTAATTCACGTTCTTCGGCTACAAGACTCAAGATAAGAATTCCTCCAAGGAGAGAGGAAATACCCAGCCACTCAGCCCGACCCATTTTCTCTCCCCAGAAGTAAACGCAGATGAAAACAACAACTAGAATATTGATGTTAGTCAAGGGTTTGAGGATACTGACATCTGCTGCAGAGAAAGCTTGCCAACGAAGGAGAGCACCACTGACGGCTAGAACACCTCCCAGTAACCAGAGGGGTGTGGTGAAAATGGCAAGCACTAGGTGGAAGTGTCTTTGTAGGAAGGCGCGGGGTGTTAATTCAGGTAGAGAGTCAAGGCTACGTCTTTGAATAGAATGGGCTATTCCTGAAATGACACCGCTTAGCACCGTCATCAGAGCAGCTATCGCAAAAACCAAGCGTTACACTCACCAAATATCAGCTAGAAGGATAGAAGAGAGACACGCATCGAAATGGTTGATAAGTTTTTCTTTGTTGATGTAATTCTCGTTCAGTAGTTTTTTATTGCCGAGTATGATAAGAAAAGGAATCTAATATTGACGAAAGCCTTTTAGGGTTAGGGAGTGTCATTCGCAATTCACCTTCAAGTGGTGTTTTTATGGTGAGCAAGCGCCTGGTCGGATGGGCTGTATCGTTAGTACTCCTATTGACTATTCTATCTCTTCTCTTCTACCCCTACATTTTAGCAGGTACACCGATAGCAACATTACACAATGACGTAGAACTAATGGTGGTAGTTGTCCTCTTCGGTGGAATGTTCTTTCTCTTGTTTTTACTTCTCTATCTAGGTGCTCGCTAGCATAGTCCTTTTCAAAACGTCATAAACGCTAATAAGGCGGTTATTCTTAGGATGACACAGAGCACAATATTCAAATGAAAAAAGTATCGGGAAGCTGAGTCGTATGTCCCAGAAACCTAAGGATCCCTTTGGTGATTTAATAGTAGAAGCCTCGATGGAGGATATTGAGAAGGGCGCACGCCGAGTAATTGGTTCTAGAATTCGTGTAATTGAGAAGAAGGATGGTGTGCGAGTCTTTTCAGATGATACAGAAACCTGTCCACTCGAAGTAATTGCGACAACATTGAAACCTGGAATTTACCGGTTGGATGTACGCTCAAGATGCACCATTGATGATTGTGATTATTTTGGTGAGTGTACGCGGCTAGATGCAAGAGCAGCAAAGACTCTACAGATGGTTATGGCAGAGATACTGGGCACACCAGACCGAGTGCATGAGGGGCGTGTTTGGATGCCTGAGCGACTGAAAAGTGATGAAAAGCTACGTCGTCTAGTTGACAGGATAATTGATGAAGGTAGCTAAGACGCTGATTAGATCTACTTAAAGATAATCTGTTTTTTAGGGTGGTTACTTTGGATGCATGCGATGAAAAAATAGAGACCTCTCTAGAAGCCAAGAGGGAGAAGCCCTGGGGTTATGAAAGGCCTATAGGCGAGTTCAGGGGTATCTTTCTGAAAGAACTTTTTATCAGGAAGGGTTCAAAAAGCTCACTTCATTATCACGAGCGCAAGGACGAATTATTCTATCTTGTTAGAGGGAAAATCATAGTTCTAGTAGAAGGAAAAGAAATTCAGATGACACCAGGTGATTCACTTCGTATCTCCCCTGGGCAGCACCACCGGATTATTCCTAAAGAGGATTCACTAATCCTTGAGCTAGGAACACAGATGTTTGGAGACGTTTTTCGAATAGACGACGATTATCAGAGGTCTAAGCGTGAGTAAGACAGGAGAAACCGATACATCCTGTAAACTATTCTCGACGTGCGACTCGTTGGTAAAACTCGAATGTACCCTTATCCCATGTAGAACCCTTGCTTAAAGACGTCACCAGCAATCCATTGTTCAGTGCTACATAGCGAACAGGGAAGCGCTGGCTAATATCTGAGAAGAAGGGGTTGTGAACGATAGATGTATATTTACCAAGCAAAGAAAAGACTCGGCGGATGGTTTGACGGGGGAGTCTGGCAAGGGCTAGTTCATACTTCTGGAAATCTTCAACTAGTGGTCCAAGCTTTTGATCAAAGTGATAATCAAGACGGAAAACGTGCTCATATTCAACTTCAAGGTTTAGCTTGAGAACCGTTTCCTTATCAGGGACTACTAGCCATCCATTCTCAAGGTTAAGGAAAGAGACAGGATTTGTGAGGAAGTGGTGTTTTTCTGGATCAGGGTTACCAAAGAGAGTTTCCCTTGTCACTTCAATGATTTCCTCAGGAAAGTTAAGGATTTCCATGACCTCTCCAATTTGGCGAATCTGGTTTCCTTGATGCTCAGAGGGAATTTGCTGAACTAGCTCTTTGGCCTGAGCTACAAGGGATTCAGCGATTGTATTGAATTGATGTTTCCGCCTAAGCCGACCATATTGAATCTTAAAGGGTTTAATTTCAAGAGTTGAATTAATTTCAGGGAGTTCTGCTGAGTATGCAAAACCATCAGAATCATAAGTATGATCGAAGCGGAGCAGGAGTCTGTGGTTCCCATCAATTATTGTTGCATCTAATTCATCCGTACTATTGACTTTCTCGAACAAGCCTTGAAAAGCAGTGTTTTGAGGAAAAGTGATTTTCGATTCCCATTGTGGCTTCCACCGTTTTACCCAGGCTAGGACATCCTTTCCCCTATCAGGGGTCATATCTACTTTGGCATCCTGAGATTTTCTACGTCTTGTTTTTCTCTTGGGTTTTTCCTTAGCCTTTGTGGAAGACTTGCGTTCTGGCAAAGATTTGTAAACTCTCCTCACTTACAATCAACGTAACAATGAAATGTGTATGATTCATTTAATCCTTTGTGGAAACCAAAAAAACTTTTGGCTTCGTTACCTATCAGAGAAGGACGGTATAAATTATGAGTGTTCGTTGGCCAAAATCATTGAAAAGAACAACTTCGCAGGTTCTAAAGGAAATTCAGACGATTATCAAAGACCGAACTGCAATGTTAATGGTGTTCATGTTGCCAATTATCACCATCGGAACATTGGCTTTAGCCATCCAGCAGAATGATATTCAAGCTGAAATTGTACCATTGACCCTCGGCATAATCGATCTTGATACTACAACAACTTATCCTGACGAGGATCTTTCCTATAATTTCACAGTTACACTTGCTGATCTTGAAGGTCAGGAAGTTATCTTCTTTGCAACCGAGGAGGATGCGTATGAAGCACTCTTCCACGGAACGATAGATGGATACATAGTCATACAAGATGGATTCGAACACTCGCTGGCTATGGATTTACCTGCCTTTCTTGAAGTCCATACAAGCAGTACAAATGCTATGGGTCAAAGCGATGTTATTATAGCTGTCACCGAAGCTTCGATGATATTCCGGATGAGTCACGGTTGGATACGCAGTGAAATAGTTCCTGAAATGATGTTAGAATTTGTGCCCGAGGGCGACTTTTCAGCTGCTCAAATAGGTGCATTTCTAGTTGTGTTTTGTACTGTGATAGCGATAGCCATGACATCCTGTCAGTCAATAGTCGGTGACATCCCTCTCAGGCGAATGCTGCTCACACCGACGAGTAAGATTGAAGTGATATTAGCGAAGCTAACTGCTTACACGATAATCGGTGTTATCCAATCACTTCTTCTCAATGTGATGTGGATTATCCTATTTGAACTAGTATTACACACTGGGCTCCTAACTCTTATGATTATCAGTACTCTCTCAGCCTTCGCAGGTGCTGTTTCTGGAGTTACTATCTCTGCCTTCTGCACATCTCGCCTCCAAGCCCAACAAGCGTTCCTATTCCTTCTTCTAGCGATGATGATACTAAGCGGCATGTTCCTCGATGTTGGAGCGATCTCAGAGTACCTCCCAATCAATATTGGGATGGAACTAATCCGGAAGACCGCTTTCAAGGGCGTACCGCTTATTACCTGCCTTGACGAAATTGCTAGGATGCTCCTGTTTTGTATTGGCGGAACCCTGCTATCGATTATAGTAATGTGGAGAAAGCGCACTCTTGCTTAAATGAAATTGGTATGTGGTTGAAATGGAGTCATCACTAGATATTCCTGTATTCGTAGAACGGAACTACTTTGCTGGCACTCGTTTCGGAGATGCTCTAGATTGGATTGTTGAACGGAGCGACCGTGAAATCCATGTGCAAATTCTTGGCTCTCTCCACTCGATACAAGAGGAAGTTGAGGTTGAGGGCCGAATCCTTGACGTTCGCCGTGGGGGGCTGCTTGGTAGAACCCGTTTAGCTGTATTAGTAGAAAACGTCATCAAAGGACCTAGTTCAATAAAGGACACTGTTGTGACTGTTGGTGGTGAAGGAAACGAACGTGAGGATATAGCAGCAAGGCAGCTAGTAATGATGAACTGGTTACGCCGGAACACCTTCGACGACTTCTTTTATGACGGTGACCTCATCGATGAAGCAGTTAAACGTGTTCAGAGACTATTAGCTGAGACAGAGATCGATGCTCATATCTGGGGAACGGATAAAGACGGGGAAGAGGTGTATATCCACGGAACAGTCACAAATGCAAGGATTGTAAGATTACGAGTGGGTTTGTTAGAGCTACGAATAGCAAAGCCTGGTTCAAGAGGAAGAGCAGCGGCGG
The DNA here is from genome assembly GCA_016840065.1 of Candidatus Hermodarchaeota archaeon. Classification (GTDB taxonomy): domain Archaea; phylum Asgardarchaeota; class Hermodarchaeia; order Hermodarchaeales; family Hermodarchaeaceae; genus YT-063. The sequence goes on from JAEOTB010000059.1 coordinate 10,817, forward strand.
AGGTTGTCACTGTGGGAGGGAAGGAGACGGCTCCAGAGATAGTCCGTGAACTTGTTAGTGTGTTGCCTGATGTATTAGCGAGGAAGATGAGATTTATTCCAGCTTATTCACGCACAAAACTAGAAACGAGGTTTGTTGTGGAGACAGACAAGCTAACAGTAACTGTTGACGATAACTTTGATATCATCCGCGATGTCACATTTAAACTCCCATCGGGGCAGATCATGGGAATTATCGGAGAGAGTGGGTCAGGTAAATCGACAACAATCCGCGCATTACTCGGGGATATCATACCTACTAGTGGTCGTGTTCGATTAGGTGGTGTCGATTCTAGACATAGGCGTCAGGTGAAACCAATTTTTGGCTTTGTCCCTCAAGATTTAGGGTACATGTACCAAGACTTCTCTGCACTTGAGAACCTTGTAGAATTCGGGAAGCAATATGGTATTCCTGAAGAGGAACTTGTACGTCGAGGTAAAATTCTGCTAAGGGAGCTTGGCATCTTTGAACAGGGAAACCAAAGTGTACGCACTCTCTCTGGAGGCGAAAAACGGCGAGCCTCCATCGCTATAAGTATGGTTCACCGCCCCCAACTGATGGTTTTAGACGAGCCTACCTCTGGTTTGGACCCTGATGCCAGAAGCGAGTTATGGGAGTACCTAGACTACCTGAACCGTGAATATGGCACTAGTATGATTGTAGTCACACACTATCCACAGGAAGGTGAGTTCTGTGATAAGGTTGGTGTTTTTCTCCGGGAAAAAAGCATGATTGCCTATGGGAGTCCAAAGGAACTAAAGGCCTCATTACCTGGGAAGGGTTATGCAACTGGGTTAATCCTCAAAGAGGTTAGGTTAGACCTTCGAGATCTAATTAGGGACATACCAGGAATCGTTCACATTCTTGAACGGGGTGAACTAGTCAAAATCTTCAGCGACCGCCCTCCAATGGTAATCGCAGAGCAAGCAGTTCAAAGATTGCAAGAGAATGGCATCGAAGTAAAGAGTGTCTGGCCAATGATGGATGTCGACTTGATTGACTATTTCATCTTGATTACTCGGCGAGAAATGGTTGTTTGAAGTTACTGAGGTGTGTTGTGGAAATGATAAGGTTTCACACAGGAAAGGCAGCAGCAGTATTCTTGGTGTTGCTGGTGAGTATTTCCATACTACAGACTATTTCTAACAACACTCTTCTCATGAATTCAGCTGATGAATCCGCTTCTCAGGAAAAAATTTCTTCAAGTTTAGCTCTCAAACTCGAAGAATCCACAAATCCTGATGGTCTCCAAGATGTTATCGCGGATTTAGATTCCTCCTTTGGATGGAGAGATGCCCAGAAGGCGATTCTAGAAGTTGATCCCTATGCAAGAATCCGGGCTTATCACAACCTCATCCACGCCATATCAATACGTACCACAGCTAGAGGGGTACAACTGATAGCGGGAATTGAAGCAGTTCAGAAAATTTGGTTAGATACAAAAATCCAGCTAGACTCTGTGATAGACCAAAGTCTAGGAGAGTTCTTGACAAACACGCTATCTAAGTATTCACAACCCCAAGATGTGGTATCTACTTCTTCACTGACCACTCAGGGGTTTAATGGCTCTCATACAATAGTTTCTATACTTGACACTGGAATAGATGCAACACATCCAGACTTGGACGATTTTGATGATAATGAATCCACAAATGACTTGAAGGTACTAGGGCAGGTGTCCTTTGCCGAAGGTGACCCCCTCCCATTCGACTTGAATGGGCATGGAACATATTGTGCAGGACTTATTGCAGGAACTGGGACAGCTTCAGGGCAATTTGCAGGAATAGCGCCTGGTGCTCAACTCCTAGGAGTAAAGGTATTGCTGGCCAATGGAACAGGTTACACTTCTTGGATTGTTCGAGGAATCGAATGGAGCTTAACTCACGGAGCCGATATTATTCTCATCCCCTTCTCTACTTTTGGAATGCCTGGAGATCCACTTTCTGAGGCAATACGTGAATCAACAGAACAAGGTGTTCTGACAGTAGCAGCTGCTGGGGATGATGGACCAAACCACATGACAATAATGTCACCCGGCGAATCCATAGCTGCTCTTACAGTTGGTGCCTATGATTCAGGAGATGGAGCTGTTGCTGATTTCAGCAGTCGTGGTCCTACTTTTGATCTACGTAGTAAACCAGATATTGTAGCACCCGGTGTGAATATCATTTCTTGTTCATTATATGATATCATACCATTTGACTTCGGTGAAGACTCCCTGTCCACTGGAGACATGGACTCGAGCTTGTTTGGTTTGGGGGAGTTTGGGCAATCAATAAATGACAACTATACTATGGCTAGCACAACAGCTGCAGCAGCTGCAATTGCAGCAGGAGCAGCCTGTTTGCTTTTACAGGCTTGTCGCTTCGCGCCCCCTGAATGTCTAATTATAGCGATGTGTGAAGGGGCGAAATCCCTTAAGAGCGGACCCAATACCGAAGGGCACGGATTATTGAATGTCTCTGCAGCTTATGACGAACTCGCCCTTCTCCACGACCCATTTGACCCACAATACCGTGCTCGAAGTATAACCCCAAATCTACCCTATTATGGCATTGTAATGAGTGTTGGTGAAAGATATAACGTAACGTTAATGATGAGCACCTATACAACGGCAATGGCTGCCATCCTCACTACAAACACTACCAATATGACAATCACTCATCTTCTGATGGGAATGTTCTTCCTCGCAGTGGGAAATAATAGTCCAACACCCTTTGCTCTTCTTGACATTGAGCAGGAGATGCACTGGACTACAATCCCTAACGCCGATTATACAAGAACCACGGGTATTCTCTCCTATGAGGACCTTCTAATTATCCCCCGTATAGAGTCTTGGCGGATTGCCTCAGAACCCTTTGCTAATGCTTTCCGGTTCACCTTCTTCGTTGTGAACATAGGCGAAGAGGAGTATCAAGACGTTCGGATTTTTAGCCTCTGGAATTTTGACCTATTTATGGGTGCAAATGATACATCAGAAGAGATAGGGACATTCAATAGCACTAGCCAATTCTTCCATGTTGAAGCCAATGCTTCACCACCCAATGAAACGGCTCTCGTCAATCAGAGTGTAGGCTTTAACACCTCTACACAACTCACCTCCTTCGAGGTGGGGGCTTATGGTGATGTATATGACCACCTTATGGACGAGGCATTGAACAGTAGCGATTCCTACTCAAGCGACGAGGGGGTCGGTATCGGGACTAGGTGGGATTTAGGGGACGTTACGGTAGGCGCGCCAGTAATCAATGTAACGTTAACGTTGGGATTTGGGAACACAACTCAAACTGTGATTCACGGAATAAACGAAACATCTCTCGAAATCCTAGATGACCCGCAACCAGATTTGTGTATAATCCGTCCTCATTTGCCGCGCACAGGACTTTCGAATTCAACCTATCACACCTCTGCTCTCGTTCTAAATATAGGTGATTTAGCTGCAACAGATGCAATAGCTGCCTTTCTGACAAACCGAACCCAATATCTGGGTGGAACCATCTTTGCTCGCTACTTCCAATTTCACAGCATTGATTCTTTCCAAGCAATCTTTCTTGAAGTTGATTGGAGACCAGAGGTTTCTGAAATTTTCTTTGCTTCCTGGCTAGTCTCACCTGATGTCTCCTTCAACCTATACAACCTTACTCTACCAGAAGATCACTACCCTTTTGACAATGCGATATTAAGAGATGTGTTCATTAGCTCTCCGCCTTCAATGAGGATGGTCACTCCCAATCAGTTGCCGTATGCACCGATGACCCTCCGTTTCCCCAATGATTACGCTCTCTACAATTTGTCCCTACTAACATCTACTCACATCGAACACTTACAGATCAGTATCCAGGGGCCGGCACAGGGTAACGCAACAGAGTGGATTAACATCACCGAAACAGAGATTACAGACATTACCTTGGGAACACAATTCCAGCTAATGATAATGATTCCTCCGTTTCCTCTAGCTGATACATACGCTGCAGTTATACAACTTTCAGCTAATGATGGTTGGACCACTTCAATCCACCTTGAGGTTGATGTTGTCTATCCCAAGGCGGTGATTCTCTTCGATTCAACTCACAACCTTGCATTGAATATTACAGATTCTGAAAACCTAGCTGACCTTGACTTGGAGGAACTACTAGAGGCTTTCGAGGAGATGTCAGACAGTATCCTCACAGGATATTCAAGGCTACGGGGCTTGTTCGCCTCAGCACAGCTCAATCTAATGGAGCTGCCCTTCTCGATGGAGTTAAATTCAACTTTCCTCTCGGCTTTTGATGGTCTCCTTATCTGCGACCCCGAGCAAGGATTCAGTTCCTATGAAGCACTGAACATAAGCAAGTACATCTCAGATGGGTTCAAAGTATTGATACTTCCAGACAATGCTGATGAAACTAATCATACATCGCTTAATCTCTTACTGGCTGATCATGGCATCCAACTAGGTGAACTAGTGGTTGCTTCGAACACCACTGACCTCCTTTCAACATCACCATTTACTCATGGAACCAATATGGTCACTACAGGTAATGGGACGACCCTCCAGTTAGCGGGCTCAGTAGAAGCCTTTGCATGGGTCAACGGCACTCCAGTAGGGGCATATCAACAAACAGATAATAGGGAACTCTTTGTTTTCGGGTGTTCAGA
>JAEOTB010000060.1 GCA_016840065.1 Candidatus Hermodarchaeota archaeon
AGTTCGTCGATACAATGTGGCAGAAGCTCTCCGTGGACAAACTCTTGCACCAAGAAAAGGGGCTTCGCTGCGTACGCCAATCTCTCTGCGTCTTTCTGCACTTTAGTGAGTTCTTGCTGACGAAGCTCGGAGTTGTAATCACGACTGTATTTTTGGAGCTTAGAAATGGGAACTGAGCAAGTTACAATTTTTGTAACACTAGGATGGTGAACCAGCCGAGTGAGGTTGTTAATCTCACGGGCATAATATTTGGCACGCTGCTCTGGACGGCGATCAACGAATTGTTTCAGGAAGTACAGTTTAGAGGACTGCGCTGCTCCACCTTTTGAAAGCTTGACCCCAGCGTACGTGTAAGTGTGGGCCTGGATTCCTGGTGGGATGCGCACCTTTCGTTTAATCTTGAACTTGGTTCTACCGATTTGGGCTATGTTTCCTTCTGATAGGATAGCCCCCCACTTCATGCATCCAAGTCTCCATAACCAAATAACGCTAGTGAATAATCACTAGGACCTAGGTAGTTCCTCGTAACGTCGTACCATCGACATCAGGGTCAGAAAGTGCATCAGTCAAATCAACTAGAATAATCGAAACATTATCCGTCGTCCGGTTCTTCATAGCTAGCTTATACAACTTCAGGCAACTATCTTCGAGGATTTTTCTCCTCTCAGTTAAATCACCAGGTCGGCTTTTACTAAAAACCACGTCCCACATTGCTTTCTCATAAACAACATCGGAGAGACCATCTGAGCAGAGAAGAAGATAGGTTGGTGTAGCTTTACGTTTCCTTCGAGTTGTTTCGATTCTGGTATGCTGTTCTCCAAGTGTTATGGTCTTGATATCAGGGCTAACGACCTTGTTGATACCTATACCCTGAGTGATGATATTCTTCTGGGGGTGGGTTCTTGCCTGCTCATAGGTTATCTCGCCAGCCCGTACCATCGCCATCACCTTAGAATGGTCAAGGGTGATCGGGCGGGAAGGAGGTCCACCGGATTCAAGGAGATAACAGCGGCTATCACCGACGTTGCCCACTATGCCCCAATTACCAATTGTAAACACAGCAACTAGGGTCGTGGCCATGTTCCCAGAAGCCCCACATCGTTTAGCTTCCTCAAACACTGCTTCATTAGCCTTCTGATAGGCAATCTTCATTGCCTTGTTCGCGGTGGCGCGAATCTCATCATAGCTAGTCGAGGTATTACTATCAATGACGAATCCCAGAAATTCCTTCACAAAAACCCTTATTGCTAAGCTGCTGGCGATTTCGCCGTAGTCGCCTCCACCCATCCCATCTGCTACTAGAGCTAGAACCCCACGAAACCAATAAGCGGGGTTGATGCTGCACATCATCAGGATGTCAGTTTCCATGACGTAAATGCTGTCCTCGTTCGCCTTACGACCACCGGTCCTAGTAAGTCCCGCGATGGTGTAGGTGGGCAAGATAGGTCCTTTGTGGTATTTGTCTGGCATCTCACTCTTCTCCCAGTTCAGTCTACAAGTTCTTTCTTACGAATCTTTCTCTGAAGGATGAATTTCATGTCAATACGGTTCTCCCCAGCGACAACAGCAATACTGGATCCATCCTGGATAGGAATCCATTTCAGCTTGGGGACAACTTTCCCATCCACGATAAGTGGGTTAGTAGACCTTGAGGGGGTTCCCAAATCCTTGATCCAGTACAAGGCTGGGTCTGATTTGTCAGGAGCGATTGTGAAATTTCCACCTGACTCCTCTCGGGACATGATTGTGAATATCTTGAGACCGATATCCTCCAAGAGTCCGGCGCGAGAATCCATTATGGTTCCACGGTGAATCACGGTATGGGGTTTGATTCGGACCTCTCCGCCGATGAAGGGTATCTGAAGAACGGGAATGGTTGTTACGTCAACCCTTATGGAGGCGCTGCATTTCGAGCATTTACTACCCTTAGGCACAATCTCATGACATGAAGGACATTCAACGCCCTTGTACTTGTCTCTCGACCCCTCAAGAACCTTGATTAATTTCTCAACGGAGGAATAACGGCTAGAGGCATCCTCCTTAGTGCACTTGCTCACAATGTCATCAAAGATTTTGGGAATCTCGGACTGGTAGTCTCTGGGGTGAAGCTCGAAGGCGATATCCTGAGAGGTATGCAATGGGTTCAGCGGGTCGATTCGTGTCTGTGAGGTTAGCAAGAAGTTGAAGAGAACACCCAGCATGTAGATGTCAGTCTGGGGTGTGACTGTGCTACCAACCTTGCATTCTGGCGCAAATATCCCTGGGGCTCCAATGATAGTGTATTCGCCTTGGGAACCAGAAGAGGTCACATGCTCCCTGGCGGCACCCCAGTCAATAACAACTGGCGTATTGTCTTCCATGATGATGACGTTTCTTGGTGAGAGGTCTCTGTGAATCCAACCCTGCTTGTGCATGAAATCGATTTGCTTACTGATAGCTATCATAATGTCAATGGTCTGCTCATAAGGGATAGGGAAGTTTGCCGGGACCCAATCTTTGAGCAGGACTCCTGGGATGAATTCGATTGCCAGAAGATACTCCTCAACCCCATCTCTTTCGACGCTGAAGGCACTGATGAAATTCATGACTCTGGTCGTTTTGCACTGAGTCAATGCTTGGAGAGCAGCTGCTTCACGTGACCAGTACTGCTTGCGCTTGTGTATTGAATGCTGGGTGAAGTGCTTGATGACACATTCTTTGCCAGCCTTATCCTTCGCCAAATAGGCAGTGCAGAAGCCACCGCCGCCTAGGCGCCTTTCTATAGTGAAGTCTCCCTCAGCGCTGGAGATGACATCTCCGGGCTGATAATCTGGAATAGCCATAACTGAACCCATGAATAGATCTCCTTCTAGATCTGGATAGTCTGTCTCTACTAGAGAGTTCGGAAAGTAGCTTCGAAACTAGCGAAGACGAGTTTGTCTCCGTCCCGGAGGGGCTGTCGACCCTTCCCGCGAATCTCTTGACCGTTGAGTTTAGTTCCATTGGAACTTCCTCGATCCTCGATAAAGAAATCGCCACCTTCCCGAAAGATGCGGAACTGCTCCTTATCTGATTTCACTCGAGAGATATATTCATACTGAGTTTCCGGAACTGGTTGCTTTGCGGCTTCACGAATCTCGTTACGGCCTAAGCGTACTTCGTCGGAGTCGATGATGATTTCGCCACCATTGGTAGTGATCTCTAAGACTCCTCGTACAGCAGATTCCGCTGCGGGGATAGGCTCAGGTTCTACCGTAGGCTCTGGTGCCGGTTCGGGCTCTGTGTCAGGTTCTGTTGGACCAGTTCCAGCGAAGGGCTTTCCACACTTTCCGCAGAAAGCGTTGTCACCGACACGTTCCGCCCCACAACTAGCACAGGTCTCAGCATCAGAGCTGGGCTCAGAAGCTGGTTCCGGCTCAACTGGTTCAGGTGCTAGTTCAGGTCCACTCGGAGCCGCTGATGTTAGTTCTTCTCCACAACTCTCGCAGGTTGCACAGCCTGCGATGTTCTCTGCTCCACATTTCTCACATTTCATTTTGTTTACCTCACTTATTCATTTGTTTGATTATGCAGAGTTCAACCAACCCTTGTCTCTCGTCCCTGTATTTTGGTTAGTCTCTCTGCTGCTTCATGACCATCATATAATGTTGATTCTCTATCGCGAGTATCGATTATTTCTTTGGCTCGGTCGCAGATTTTCGCGATAGCGATATTGTATTGGTTACCGGTGGGAACAACATCGATTAACAGGTCTTGTTCGAACTGAGTTTCTCCCTTTGAGGAGATTCTCACACTACCGATTTTCACACCATCTCGTGGATTACCATAACTTGGATTTGAACACTTTAGCTTTACAGCTACTCGGAAGGTTTTCTCTGGTTCAACGCCACGTAGACTAACCACAAACTCTCCGTTTGAACCAGTTACTGGCAAGCCTACACCTGTGGGTTCATATTGGGCTGCAAACTCTACAATATCATCAGGATTAGCCAAGGTAATTACAAGCTCAGGACGTGTTATGATCTGGGTAGCTGCTGACTGGGTAAGCTCTAGGACTGCTGGCTTCAGAGCACTGCTTTGTCCGCTCTTCAAATAGACATATTTTCCGACCGACCACTCAGCGAGTTTTGACATCAGTTTCACGTCGTGACCGCCGCCAACACCAATCGCGTCTATACTTATCCCCGATTCACGGAACTTGGTTGCCAAATCGAGATAGGCATCCAGATTCGCGCCTGAAACGTCTGTGGGCCGTCCATCGCTAATCAGAATTACCCTCGGAACGAGATCACCACGGCTTACAAATAAATCGTAGACCTTCTCCAGGGTTTCATGAAGGGGGGTGCCTCCACTCACGCGCTGCTTCTCGATAAGTTTGATGATTTTTTCCTTATCCTTTTCTGATCGTATCTTCCTCTTCGAAACTAGAATCTCGACAAAGTGACCAAATACCACCAAGCTCACAACACTGTCCTTGGGTAGGCCTTCGGTTACTTGGCTGATGGCGGCATCTTGTGCGTCTTTGAATTTCTGGCCCTCCATTGACTGGCTAGCATCAAGTACTAGCACCATCTCTAGGGGCTGCAGGACTACCGCAGCTTGTGTGTCAGCATTGGCTAACATGAAGTCAAGACAGTTGAAGAAGGCTTCTTCGTTCTGGTTCAAAGCTGTGAGAGATTGCTTTAGCTGTATGTTCACACTAGGATTCAATGATGTACCCTCCTGAGGGCAGACTGTGCTAGCTAATTCATCCTTTTAATTATTGTTAGCCTCTCTGGGTTTCCTGTCCGAAGTCTTGGATAAGGGTTCCCACATCGCCGCGCTGAGTAACATCGACTCTGTGTTTGCGTAGTTCTGCTGCCATCTCGAACACTTGGTTGACTCCGCGGTTTATCTCATTCTGCCCTGCGACAACATCTATTGAAATGTCTTGCCTGAAATGCTCCGTTCCTCCCTCGACCAGGGAGATAGAGCAGATTTTCTGTTGAGGTGCCGCAGTTCCTTGACTTGGGTTGTGGCACAACAGTCTTGCGCAGGCCCGAAAGGCCTTCCCTGTTTCGATTGCGCGAATCGGGGCTTCAAGACGTTGTCCGCTTTTCTCGAACTTGTACAATATCCCCTTGGTAGGCTCGTATTGATACAAGTCCGAGCTCTGATCTTCGGGGTTAATCAACTCGATAACTAACGTTGGATTGGGGGCGATGGATGTGGCTGCTGCCTCTGTTAGTTCATCCACGATTTCAGGGAGGTAACCTGAATGTTCAGCGTAACAATACTTGCCAGTAGTCATCTCCGCGATTAGGGCAAGCAGCTCAACCGCATGCTTTGGTCCAAGCCCGACTGTGTCTACTGGAACCCTGTTTGCAAGTAACAGAGTTGAAACATCCTCGTAATCTCCGACATCCTTTGTGTCGGTTGGTTGGCCATCAGTGAACAGAATGATACGTACCAGCCGGCCTTCCTTCCTGCTTCTCTTAGCAATCTTGTGGACGTGCATGAGGGCTGTGTGCATCTTACTCCAGCCTTCTGCTTCGATTGCTTCGATTTTCTTTCTGATTTTGGCTAGGTCCTTGTCCGTTTCGAGAACCTTTCTCCGAACCAGGTTCCTAACCTCAGTACTAAATGTGACTACCGCGACACTACTTCCAGGTGGGAGTTCCCGTTCCAACACCTTTAGGGCGGCTGCCTTTGCGTCCTGTATTTTTTGTCCACGCATCGACCGGCTCTTATCAAATACGAAAATGAGATCAATCGACCGATGGGAAATAATCCTCGTTGGCTGGGAAGCTGTTACTCCTACATCGAGAACTTGGTAGAACTTGGGCTCATCCTTGTTGAGCTTCACCAGCGATTGCTTAAGGAATACATTAAGTGTAATATTCAACACCACCTTGTAATAGAATTACCTAGGTTTATTCGTGTTATTAAACTTCCTCCTTTTCTGTTCTCTTGAGAAATTGATTCTTTGCCTATTAGGTAAACGAAATAAAGGCAGAAATTTCAGAAAGTATCCAGCAATGGATGGTGCAGAATCTGAAGTATGCTCGCTTTGTTTTCGTAGCTCTCCTCATGTTCGGAGTTGCGTTTGTCCCCTTTAGCAACATCAATGATGTTCAAGCAGTAGAACCCGATTACTGGCCCACCAATGGATGGCTCACATCAGACCCCGAAGACCAAGGGATGAACTCGACACATATCGACGTCATGGACGCCTTCATCCAGGACGGCGTAGACAATTGGGCATGGCCCCTCCACTCCTTCCTCGTTATACGAAACGGCTACATCGTCTACGAGTTTTATAACAGCCCCTATGACCAAGAAACCCTCCACTACCTAGCCTCTGCCTCCAAGACCTTCACAGCAGCCTTGACAGGCATCGCCCTCCAGGAAGGCATCATTGAGAGCCTTGATGATACAGTTGTAGACATCTTCGATGACCATACCATTGCCAACATGGACACCCGCAAGCAAGCCATCACCATACAGCATCTGCTCACTATGACCCCTGGGCTTCAGTGGGACAACAACAACGGCTACGTGAACATGATCAACAGTCCCGACTGGGTCCAGCATGTCCTTGACTTACCAATGACCGACGACCCTGGTGTGACCTGGACCTACAACAGCGGCGCCTCCCACCTCCTCTCAGCCATCATCCAACAGCTCAGTGGCACAACCACCCTAACCTTCGCTGAGAACCGCCTCTTCGAGACTCTCGGCATCGATGATTATCTCTGGGAAACAGATCCTCAGGGAATCCCAAGTGGAGGCGCTGGTATGGAACTCGCTCCAAGGAGTATGGCAAAGCTGGGGCTCCTATACCTTGAGAACGGGCAATGGGAGGGTCAGCAACTACTCCCCGCAGACTTTGTCGAAGCCTCTAGCCAGATACAGTCCCATCTCACAACCGACCAGGAAGGAAATCCAGTCTCCGGCTACGGTTATCAAACCTGGATATACCCACTGATCTACGCGTACGGAGCACGAGGCTCTGGCGGACAACGTATTCTGATAGCTCCCGACCACGAGATAGTCGTCGTCACAACAGCAGCTGACCAACAACTGGTCCCCCTTGCTGAGTTATTTCTTGACTATATCTTCGCAAGCATCTATGAAACACCTGAACTAGTCCCGCCCTTGCAGGGCGCATTACTCATCGCCCTCGCAGCTGGAACACCAATCGTGGTTGGAGCCTCATACTTGGTTTGGAGAAGAAGAAATCACAAGCACCTGTAAACTAGAAGGAAGGAAAAATGAAAGAAAAACATCTAGCCATTATTATACTGTTAACACTCTCGATTACTACTCCCTACCTAACAAGCCTTGCTTTAACCCAAGCAGCTAGTCGGGTTCAGAGTAGAGTCCCCGACTACTGGCCCACAGATGACTGGCGCGACGCAATCCCCGAAGCTGTGGGTATGAACTCCTCAAGGCTAGAGGAGATGCGAAGCCACTATCGTATGCTAGACTGGCCGCTGGATTCTGTGCTGGTCATCAGGAACGGGTACATCTGCTTTGAAGACTACCCCAACCCACTCTTCGGCGAGGGCACACCGCATGTAATGTACTCCTGTACCAAAAGCGTTAGCTCCGCCCTCACCG
>JAEOTB010000117.1 GCA_016840065.1 Candidatus Hermodarchaeota archaeon
AGAGCACACACTAGTTTGCAGTGGGCGCAGAGTAGCGGTACTTCCCAGACTTCGAAGCCTTCTCGATAGTATCCGGATCAATACGCTTGAGCTCTCTCTCGGGGAAGGTGGACAATAGCTCCCAGCCAAGGTCCAAGGTCTGCTCAATGGAACGCTCCTCAAACTCACCCTGAGACAAGAAACGATCCTCAAAACCCTCAAGAAACTTCAGATAAACCTGATCCCGCTCAGACAACGCACCCTCGCCAACAACAGCTACGAGGTCACGTAGGTCTCGACCTTCAGACGCGGCATAGTAAAGCTGCGCCTGAACCTCATTATGGTCCTCACGAGTCAGCCCCTTCCCGATTCCTTCCTTCATGAGCCGGGAAAGTGAGGGCGCAGGGTCAATCGGTGGGTAAACACCTTTATTGTGAAGACTCCTTGAACATATAAGCTGTCCTTCAGTTATATATCCACTTAGGTCAGCAACCGGGTGGGTGATATCGTCGCCAGGCATCGAGAGGATGGGCATTTGTGTGATGGTGCCTTTTCGTCCGATGATGCGGCCTGCTCGCTCGTAGATGGATGCGAGGTCGGTATAGAGGTAACCGGGGTATCCACGGCGTCCGGGTACTTCTTCTCGTGCGGCGGCGATTTCTCTCAAGGCATTAGCGTAGTTGAGCATGTCCGTGAGAATGACCAGTACGTGCATATCCTGTTCAAAGGCAAGATACTCAGCGATGGTTAAAGCAGTGCGCGGCGAGATGATTCGTTCGACGGCGGGGTCGTCTGCGAGGTTGAGTACGAGGACGCTTGATGCGAGGGCTCCTGTCTCCTCGAGGGTCTTTCTGTAGAACTGGGCTGTCTCGGCTGTGATGCCAATAGCGCAGAGGATTACGGCGAAGTCTTCTTCTTTGCCGGGGATTTTTGCCTGTCGTGTGATCTGGGCTGCCACTCGGTCGTGGGGTAGCCCTGAGCCACTGAAGATGGGAAGCTTCTGACCACGCACCAGCGTGTTTAGTCCATCGATTACGCTGAGCCCTGTCTGGATGAACTCGCGCGGATATTGCCTCGCGTCTGGGTTCATGGGGCTGCCGTTGATGTCTTTCTCGTCTTCGGGGACGATTGGGGGTCCTTTGTCGATGGGTTGGCCTGAGCCGTTGAGTACTCTGCCTAGGATGTCTGTGGTTACTGGTGTGTGTAGGGTTGTGCCTGTTAGTCTGACTCGTGTCTCTTTTGTGTCGAGGCCTCGGGTTCCTTCGAAGACTTGGACTATGGCTCGTCCCCTCATTGCTTCGAGTACTGTTCCTCGGCGGAGCGTTCCGTCTGGTGCTGTTACTTCTACGAGTTCGCCGTAAGCGACGTCGCGGATTTTGTCCAAGATAAGTAGAGGTCCTGAGACGGTGCTTACTGTCTGGTACGTGGGTTTGATTATTGTTGCTCGTTCATCGGCCAACACTATAACCTCGGTTATTCTTATGGAATGGATTGTTGACGGCTTCGCCTCACTTGGTCTAAATTGCTCTTAAAACTTACCTTTGGACAAAGGTTACGTCTTTCTCGGGTCTTCTTCTGGTGTCATGTTTTGAGGAGGAGCGCGGTCTTCGCTATCCCCTTGTTGATTGTCAGGATAGTTCCGCAGGCCTCTAGAATAATCTGTACGATCACCGAGTCTTTCATGACGTCGACGATGGTTTCGGTTTGCCGTTTCCAGAGCTGAAGGAGGGGGATCTCCCCAAGGACCTGGTAGACGACCTCCTTGTTTCGCTGGAGGAACGCGGATATCGTCTTTTTGAGGTTGTCATAAATCTTGCTCAGGGCCGCTTCTGCAAATACTGCTTGGTCGGGTGGTGGCTGGCGCCGGGTCAACGCCTCAGCGATTATGTATATGTTCTCGTAGATGTTGCTCAACTGTACGATGTAGTGGGCGTTGTCGAAGATGTCTTCGATTTCCAGCTTCAGTCCTGGTGGAGGTATACTAAGGGCTTTCCTCAGTTCCCGCTGGACGCGAAGATAGTTTCCTCTTTGCCGCCAAGCCTCATCTATTATGTCGCTGGCAATCCGAGCCGTCTCATCGGACCCACTCTTCAACCCCTTAACCAGCTTGTCTATCAACTCGAGGGTGGTCCGGCTACTTATCCTGACAAATTCCAATACGTCATCGCCGACAAGCCTGGTCACCGCTTTGACCACGACCCTCTTGTCAGTGGTTTCGATGATTTCGAAGCCGGGGAGCTGATTGACGATCTTGATCAGCAGGTTGCTAACTGGTTCGCTGAAGGACCGGGCACTCTCAAGGATAAGCCGGTCATAGCCATCAACATAGTAGTTCTCAAGCAGGATACTCAGCGTCTTCTCATCCTGCTCCACCAGCCGCACCGACGCCTCACGGAGCGCAGGCTTCTCAAGCAAATGGAGCGGAGCAACAAGAAGCCCCTCAGGACACTCCCGGAGCGACAAGTTCATCCCCTCCTTGACACCGTACTTGATCGTCCATTTACGTGGCAGACTCACCACAAGAGTCTCGCTTCGACCCCACCGGATAGCCTTCCTAAGAACATCCATGATAATCTGATAAGACGTTGATAACCTCATCCCACTTAATATTGATGGGAAAGGAAAAACCGATACCCAACGAGGGACAGAACCCCCACTACACATCTAGCCAGCTGAGAGGGCACCGAATTCGCTGTGCATCTCCTTCTCTAGGTCCTTGAAATACTTCTCCAGAACCTTCGGCTTGTCCTGGGCCTGCACCTTCATCCTGGCAATTTTGTTAACCACAGGCAACCCGATGATTTGGCGAAGCGGCACACCCGAATCAATCGCACCCTGCATCTTCTCCCAGAACATCATGATAATCTTAAGCATCCAATAATACTTGACCTGGGGACAATAGGTGTCAATAGGATGAAGGGCACTCTGCATAAGAAAGTCCTCCTTAATCATCCGAGCAGCCTCAAGAACAGCACGCTCACGCTCAGGCAAAGCATCCGGACCCACAAGCTGGACAATCTCACGAAGCTCCTTATCACGCTGAAGAACAGAAATAGCCTCATCCGTCAACTCCGGCCAATCAGGACCAAGATTCTCACGATACCACCCAGCCAACGCATCCTTATACAACGAATAACTCTGCAAATAATCAATAGCGGGGAAGAAACGCCTAGAAGCAAACTCCTTACTAAGAGCCCAGAACACCTTCGTAATACGAAGCGTGGATTGAGTGACAGGCTCGGACATATCCCCGCCAGGAGGCGATACAGCGCCGGTGACGGTGATACTGCCCATCCTCTCAGGACTACCAAGAGCCACAACACGACCAGCCCGCTCATAAAACTCAGCAAGACGACTAGCTAGGTAGGCTGGATACCCTTCTTCTGAAGGCATCTCCTCAAGTCGACCAGAAATCTCCCTCAGAGCTTCTGCCCATCGGGAAGTGCTGTCTGCCATCAATGACACATCATAACCCTGATCCCTGAGATACTCAGCGATAGTGATTCCAGTATAGATTGAAGCTTCCCTCGCGGCTACAGGCATATTGCTAGTGTTGGCGATGAGGGTCGTTCTCTCCATTAAGGACCGGCCACTCCGAGGATCCTTCAACTCAGGAAACTCCTCCAAGACAGCAGTCATCTCATTACCTCGCTCGCCGCACCCAACATATACTACACAATCTGTGTCTGACCACTTTGCAAGCTGGTGCAGAGTCACGGTCTTCCCAGTTCCGAAGCCGCCAGGAATTGCGCCTGTTCCGCCTTTTGCTACGGGGAAGAATGCGTCGATGACTCTTTGTCCGCTGCAGAGGGGTACTTCTGTTCCGGTTTTTGTTTTGAATGGGCGTCCGATTCGTACGGGCCATCGTTGGGTGAGGGTGAGTGGGGTTTTGCCGGTGGGGGTTTGTACGTGGGCGATGGTGTCTCTGATAGTGTATTCGTCTGCTTTGGCGATGTCGGTGAGTTTTCCTTGGGTTCCTGGTGGGACGAGTATCTTGTGTAGGAAGACGCCGGTTTCTTGGACGGTTCCTAGTACGTCGCCGCCTGTTACGGTTTTGCCTTTCTCGGCGGTGGGTTTGAATGCCCATGGTTTGTCTTCGGGTAGGGGTGATGCTGTTACTCCTCGGGTGATGAAGTCTCCTGTTTTTGCTTTGATGATGGGGAGGGGTCTTTGGATTCCGTCGTAGATGGCTCCCATGAGTCCTGGTCCTAGTTCGACGTCGAGTGAGGTGCCTGTGGCGAGTACTGGTTCGCCGGGTTTGAGGCCTTCTGTGGTTTCGTAGCATTGGATGTATGCTCGGTCGCCGACGACGCGGTTGACTTCTCCGATTAGTTGTTCTTTGCCTATTTTGCAGACTTCGAACATGCTTACGCCAGGGAGGCCGTCTGCTTCGATTAGGGGGCCTGCGATTCGGCGTATTGTTCCTTCTCGTGTAGTCATCTTTATTCACCCTGGACTGGTTACAGGAGAGTGCTCTATCAGCTATACTCGGTTGTAATAAGTCTAACTGATGTAAAAAATATAGGCGTTATCGGCTTGTGTGGGATTGCTTGTTAGAATCCTTCTAGCTCTACTCCGATGGCGCGTTTGACGAGGCGTCGGAGTGGGTTCTCTTTTTCTTCTAGGCGTCCTCGTTTGTCGGGGATTTCTACGATTACTGGGTAGGGTTTTGTGGTGATTTCTTCTATTGTGTTGCGGACCTGTTCTGCTAGTCGTTCGTTGATTATCACTAGGGCTACTTCTTGGTCTTGTGCGTACTCGTTCAGTGCTCTTCGGGTTGTAGTGTTGTCGGAGGACACTGTGGCTTTCAGGATTCCTGCTAGTCTGAATCCAATTACTGTGTCTGTGTCTCCGATGACTGCGATTTTGGTTGTCATCCCGGTTCTCCTTCTTGTTTCTCGGTTTGGCGTCGTAGGCTTTGCAAGCGGTGTATCATTGTGTCCACCGAGTCTATTCTTGTTACTCCCAGTGGTAGACGTTCTTTTTCTGCAAGTTCGATAGCCAAGTAGTCGACTTGGTCTATACCATGAAGTACTAAAATGCTTGGCTTCGCCTCAGTTTGTAGGGCTATTAGGGGTGAGCGGCCGGTCGATACATTCGTTATCACTAGGGCTCGTTCTGTTGATGCGCGAAATAGTTTGTGATACCCTTCACTGTATAGTGCTTGAAGGGCTCTGCTATTATCTGCGACGATGCATCCCTTCAGCTCCTGGTCTTTGAGAAGGTCCTTGCAGGCTACGATGTCTACTTTGAGGGTGTCTAGGAATAATTTGATGCTGATTGCTTGGGGGAATTCGCTGATATCTTTTATGATGTTTGTTGGGATTTCGGCGCTCATCAAACGTCGGAACGCGTTCACAACTTGGTAATCGTTCTGTGAATCGAGGGCGATGATTGCTTCAACGAATCGCTTGATTGTTCTGGCGCCGGGTGACTGGCGTCTCCCACTCTCATAATCGCTTATTACTGAAGGGGAAATGCCCAGGACCTCTGCGAGGAGCATTTGTGGTACATGGAAGAGTTCCCTCCATTTTCTCATTGCACGTCCAGGTTTATCAGAGAGGGAGATGTCCCCAGCCATTAGGCGTTTTAATCGTGAAATGAACCGCAGGATTACCACTTCTGTTACAAGGCGGTGCAAGAGCATGCATGCTAGCGCCACTACAACATCGATTGCATGTCGTTTAGATTTAATAAAGTTACGAAAATACGTTAGTTGACGAATTTACTGAAAAAAGTTCGAGAACAGCGAATGCATCGCCGTCGAGTTGGATGTGGTGGGCCGACGGGGATTTGAACCCCGGATCTCACGGATTTCCGCTATGAGACTCGGATTTCTCATGACCCGAACCGCGAATCATACCAATCTAGACCATCGACCCTTGTCCTGCAATCTTCCTATGTTTTTCTATAAATCTTTCCGCTGATGATAATTACGGCTTTTTCTTTTCAGGCGATTGGTTTGTAGGTATTGCGAGTTGTATTTGGCTACGCTATGTTTTTATGATTGTAGAAGCGAAATGAGTGTTGATGAAGGAAGAAATATTGAGTGCAATTGAAGATGTGAAGCGGGAACGTAGTATTTCAGGATCGACGCTGGTTAAGTTAGATGGTATTTTAGGCGAACGGTTTTGGAAGGCACTTCAAGCGGTTACATCTTCTCTAGTGAAGAGATATCTTTTCGAGCCCAGCAATCGAGAGGTTTGGGTAGTCGTTGGTAAGAATCGCGACTATCAGGTGAATGACCTCTATTGTGACTGTGACGACTTCTACTTCAAGGTCGTTATCAAGCGTCGGGCAGAATCTTGTTACCATATATTGGCGAAGCTTTTGGCAGAAGCTCTCGAACTCTTCTCTGAAATCCGTGTAGGTGACGAGATGTACGATACTCTTAGGGAAGAATGGCGGATTCTTCCACAGAAACGATAGTCAGTTGTTGTACACGAATTCTATTTTAGAAACAGTTAAAAGATGAAGCAAGTCAATGCAGGGCAGGTCACCAAAGTGAGTGTGTTCTTCCAGTTATATCTGATTTCAACTGTGGGCTTGAGTGTCCTTGCTGCGCTTCTTATCATAGTCTATCACATCTTGGCCGGGCAAGAAGAACAGTAGCATCATCTTCATCCTAAGCTAGTTTTTTCATTCATTTGAAATGAATTGGTTTATTTAAAATAGTAGCATGAAAAATAGAGGGTTAGAGGCTAGCAAATATGTCGCTCAAACTTGATGCTATTATTGAGCTTATAGTCACAAAGTCTGGTAAAACAAAAGACGAAGTAATCAAGCTCATTGATGCGAAAAGGAAAGAACTCGATGGCTATGTAACTGATGAGGGCGCAGCCTCCCTTGTAGCGCGTGAGCTAGATCTTGACCTTTTTGAGAAGCAATCAGCTCCAGAACTGAAGCTTTCAGTACGTGACCTAGTATCTGGGATGTCTGGTGTTTCACTAAATCTAAGGGTTCTACGCGTCTATCCTGTTCGAACGTTCACAAGGAAGCAGGGCGGCGAGGGGAAAGTAGCTAATGTGTTATGCTCAGATACAACAGGGTCTATTCGTCTGACGTTATGGTCACAGCATACAAAAATAATTTCGGACCGAGAAATCGAAGAGGGCGACATAATCCGAGTAATAAATTGCCGGGTTAAAACTGGTCTACGAGAACAACTTGAACTCCACCTCGGAGTAGGCAGCCGTGTGATGATGAACCCCCCCGATGTCGATGCGTCTGAGTTCCCCGAAGCAGCCTTGGTGTTTACTAAAATCGTAAATCTGAGAGAGGGGATGAGCGATGTTCATGTTCAGGGAACCATAAAGGCAAAGTACCGGAAAACCACCTTCAGCCGAGGAGAGAGTGAAGGAGTGGTTGCAAATCTTTCAATTGGAGATGAGTCAGGACAAACAAGACTAGTGCTCTGGGATGAGCAAGCTGAGTGGTTTGACAAGATAGAGATTGATGATATGATCAGAGTTGAGAGTGGATATGTACGGCTCGACCGAAACAAGATACCTGAACTCCATGTTGGAAGAAGGGGGCGAATAACTCGTCATGGTGCTGCGACCGTTGAACGATCTGCTACTGCTCCTGCCAGAATGGTATTTCTTAAAGATATCAAAGCAGGAGATTACGTAACCGCGCTTGGAGTCATTGTAATAGCCAATCATGGAATCAAGACCTTCACTAGAAAAGATGGAAGCGAAGGAAAACGCCTCGTCCTTATTCTTGCCGATGGAACAGGCCAGGTCAGAGCTGTTGCGTGGGGGAGTGCTGCAGACGACCTTGCTGACTTGACTGAAGGTACATTACTAAAAATCGAAAACGCTGGATGCAGAGTAGGTCTCAACGAAGAACTTGAACTACACATTAACAAATGGACAAAGGTCAAGAGGAATCCATCAGGGCTTGAAATAGAATCTCCCTCCACAGAGCCGATAAGGACAGAGGGGAGCGTATCACAAAGCCAACTGCTTTCCGGTGTCACACAGGGAAACCAAGTTACGATTCGTGGAACTATCGTACAGGTTTTTCACCAAAAGAGCGTATACGATGCATGTCCAAAATGCTCTCGAAAGGTCACTATTAGTAATAGTACAACTACTTGTCCTAAATGCGGTAAAATCTCGCAATCAGTACCGAGAATCATTGCACAAATCATCATCGACGATGGAACCGAGAATATGCGTGCCCGGTTCATAGGTGCTCCCGCAGAGAAGCTGTTTGGGATGACCAGTACAGAGGCAAAGGCTATCGTAGAGGAGTCTGGCGAAGATGACGAACCTATCAGGAGAGTAGAAGAAAGCCTTCTAGGTAGAGAAATAGTGGTCTCGGGTCGAGTGCGACTAAATAACTTCTCGAATGAACTTGAAATCGCCGTAAATTCCGTTGAAGAACCAAACGCGATAGGTGAAGCGAAGCGTCTTGTTGAAGAGATAGAACGAGGAACTCAGACCTAGAGCCCTTATCCTTAAACCTAAATAGGATGACTGAATATTCTAATTGGGTAATAAAATGGGTCGGCGAAGAAGAAAAATTACGCATAGGCGTCAAATCCGCACAACCCCTACGATTTTTGGATGTCCTAAATGCGGGCGTTCAGCCGTACGTGTAGAGCTAGATTACAAAGTTGGGCAAGGTTTGGTCTTTTGCGGCAACTGTGAGTGTCAGGCAACTATACCAATCACCTCGATAACCGAGCCAGTCGATGTTTATGGTGACTGGGTGGATATCGTCAGCCAAGAGCGGAAGGGAAGCGTCACTGAATAGGCTGGCAGTAAACCTTTTTATCAACCTCCAACTCTTCGCATAGAAAGCGATGAAAGTATGCTGTATAATCCCTGCCTATCAGGAATCACAGGCTATCGCACAAGTCGTAAGCACTACCAGACAGTACATTGATTGCGTTTTTGTAATAGATGATGGAAGTACTGATGGAACGGGTGATATCGCCCTAAAAAATGGGGCAGTTGTACTTCGACACCCAAGGAATATTGGTAAGGGTGCAGCTCTTAGAACTGGCTTCTGGAAAGCCCTTCAAACGGGGTGTGACATCATCATCACACTCGATGGGGATGGGCAACACGACCCACATCTCATACCACGATTTTTAATAAAAATCCGACAAGAAAGAGCTGATGTTGTTGTAGGATCCCGCTACACGACTTTAGCCGATAGTATGCCATTCTTTCGTAAACTTAGTAATTTGATGACTTCTAGGCTATTACGGATATTCTTTAGGATACCAGTAACTGATTCGCAGAGCGGTTATAGGGCTTTCAGTAAGCGGATACTCAAATGGATTAAGGTTCGTGATAACGGGTTTGCCGCAGAGACAGAGATTTTAATCGATGCAAAGAGAGCTGGGGGTACTTTTGCTGAGGTCCCAATATCAACTATATATGGATCCGAGGAATCAAAGATTCGAGCTTCACGGGATATTGCTCGTTGGCTTTCCACTCTTTTTAGGAACTTCATTTATCGTGAACGCTTTGCACGCAAGATTGAGTAGAGGAATAAGCCTACTCCTATGAGTAGCACTATTACTACGAATGTAAACCAGATTGGCGTCGGGTCGTAGATTTCTGATCTCGTCATCCAGTTGAATAGACGGTACCAGAGAATAGCATTATCGCCTGATTGGAACCAGGAGCTGTTCAGCCCTGCACATAACGTGTCCGAGAACATGGTCGTTGATGAACACAATACAATACGAGCAGAACCTGTCGCAAAAGCAGCTAGCCAAGGTGGTTGTTCTTGTATGATTTGACCATCAATCGATACAGCCCGTGAGGAATTCGCTCCTCGGGAAACTACTAAGCTAGAATCGTTAGTTGATAGTGAACCCCCTGCAATATAGACATCTCCGATTCCTGAAAAAATGGCTGCTTGGATTTCACTGGTTACTCCCGCTGAACTTATTCTAACATTGAAGGGAACAGTGATATTGTTCACTGGGTCTGTTATCGAATCGCCTTGAGTAGTGTTAGCTTTCTCAAAAGTAGTGAAGGAGACTCGGTTTTCCGAAATTACACTGAGGATTTGGTTAAGCGCTTCCGGATTACCAATTTGCCTTTCGGCGATTTGGTAATCTCCGAGAAGGAATAGGGATCCTCCTTCTCCTACAAAGTCGGATATCGCTTCAAGCTCGGTTAATGAAAAATTGCGTCCAGGATTAGGAATTACTAAAACTTTAGCTCGATTGAGCGTAGTTGCATTTAGTTCTCCTTCATTGTGGATTCGAACGAAATATTCTGTATGAAACCTGAAGAAATTGATAGCCTGTGTGAAATTCTGCTTATCAATACTTAGCGGCTGGTCATGGCTCAAGTCAAAAACGATTGTCATTTGCCCCTCCTCGGGAAAGGCAACTGAACTATGGAAGGGCACAAGGAACACTAACAGCCCCAGCAATATCACAACAAGACTCGTTCGGCGCAACATATCCACCTTAAACCCTTTACTGGATAGAGCTAGGCAATCAGACAAGTCTCAGACTTTAAATCCTTTTCTAAAGTTTGCATGTTCTTGGTGGGAGTCATTCATTGACTTCATCCTTGCACAAAGAAATAAGAAGTCCCCCAACTATCAAGAATGACAATGGCTGGTTCTAGGCTTGCTGCGGAAATTCAGAGGAAGTTATTCCATTCGCTTATGGTGCTGGTAGCGGTAGTAAATTTGGTTGGTGGGCCTCCCCTTGCGATAGGGTTCGCAGGTATTTGTCTCGCTTTCTTTCTAGGGTTTGATTTCAGTCGGGTACGCGTTTACGGATACTTTCCCTTTCGACGAGTGACTGATCTTGTAATGCGTTCATCTGAACGAACACGGCTAGGTGCTAATGTGTTTTTCGCGGTGGGGACGATCTTCTCTCTACTGTTGCTCTATCTGTTGGGGTATTTTCTTCTCCAACTCGGGCTAACTTGTTATTGGATGCTCACTGGCTGGTTGGCGGTTAGCGCTGTCATAGTTTCTGCAATAGGTGATGGTGCAGCTGCGATTGTTGGTATGTCTATTGGGCGCCACAATTTAAGGAGAAACAGGACGGTCGAAGGGTCTATTGGTGGGTTCGTGTTCGGTTTTGTTGCATTCCTCGGACTTTCATATTTCATTGGTATTCCGTGGTTCTACGGGTTCATCGCTGCTCTTATGTTAGTTCTAGTAGATGTAGTAGCGCTTTCGATTAATGATAATCTCATCAATCCCGTTGCTCTTGGGATAGTGCTTGCGATATCAGAAATTATGTTCACGATTTTTGGAGTGGTGTGATAACAGAAATGGGCTTTGATGTTGAATACTCGACAAGTCTCCGTGAAGAACTACGACGCCTTGAGGTGGTAGCGCAAGATGCTAGAAGAAAGGGATTGGATCCCAGTCGAGAGGTGGAGGTGCGTCCAGCTGATGATGTTGCGGGTCGGGTGGAGGGGTTAATTGGACCTCCTGGGGTTGCAGATCGGATACGAGAGCTAGCCGAAGAAATGACTCCGCAAGAGATTGCCTTTAAAATCGCTCGTGAAATCGTAAACAAAGCCATTGATGGAGTTCAGGATGTCGAGGCGGCACTAGACCAAGCTATCCGAACTGCATTAGCAATACTGACAGAAGGAATTACCGCGGGGCCCATCGAAGGAATTGCGGGAGTAAAAATAAAGAAGAATTCGGATGGCTCAGAGTACCTCGCGGTTTACTTTGCTGGACCAATTCGTGCAGCAGGAGGTACTGAGGCTGCGCTAACTGTACTCGTTGCTGATGACGTTCGACGAGTTCTTGGGTTGGATCGGTACAAGCCTTCCAGAGATATTATCGAGCGATACGTTGAGGAGATAAGTCTCTATAAAAGAGTGAGCCACCTCCAGTACCCCTCAACTCAAGAGGAAGTAAGACTTGCCGCTCAGAATGTTCCAGTAGAAGTAACTGGAGAACCCACTCTTGAAGCTGAAGTATCTGGGTATCGTGATTTGCCAGGTGTAGAGACGAATCGGCTCCGAACAGGTGCGATTCTCGTTCTAAATGACAGTATTCTAGGCAAGGCGCACAAACTAGCTAAAGAATTGAAAAGGTTGAAGCTACCTGGTTGGGACTGGCTTGAGCGCCGCACGCCTCAGAAATCAGAAAAGGCTGAAGACTCTCAGACATCGGAGACTATCAGGCCTAATGATAAATACCTCAAAGACATCATCGCTGGGCGACCAATCCTTGCATATCCCAGCAAGAAGGGAGGGTTCAGGATACGATATGGTCGATCTAGAAATACGGGGCTGGCAGCTCTTGGAGTCCACCCCGCAACGATGGTTATCCTAGATAACTTCGTGGCCTGTGGGACTCAACTAATAGTCGAGAGACCTGGCAAAGGTGGAATTGCCATGCCAGTTGACTCGATCCACGGACCTATTATCAAACTACACGATGGAAGCATTCACCGAGTAGATAGCGTAGCTGAAGCAAAAGAATTCAGAAGCAAGGTAGCACAAATCCTGTTCCTTGGCGACCTCCTCATCGCATTTGGAGAATTTAGGGAAAACAATCACCTCCTTGTACCAGCTGGTTATTGTGAAGAATGGTGGTCTCAAGAAACAAAACAAGCACTAGTGGATGCCCCTCCTGGTCAACTGGTGAAACTAGAAAAATGGATAAGCCAGCAACAATTGACTAACCTCATTCAAGACCCGCTATATCAGTACCCTACACCTTGGCAAGCCCTAGCGATTTCCTCAACACTTTCTGTACCTCTTCATCCTCGTTTTACATATTTCTGGGAAGATATCACCCACGAACAACTGAATAATTTCCAGCAATGGGTACAGAGTCTTGAAGTCGTATATGAAGAAGCCAATGTAAGTGCCCTGAGAGGAGAAATTACACCTGAAATCGAATCAATTCTTGATGCGCTTTGTATCCCCTTTGAGAAGGAAGAAACCATCGCTGTTTTTCGCGAAGCCTCACCAATACTGTACTCGATGTTCATTGGAGAAAAACGGTGTCCAATTGTCAATATAGAAGATGAGAAAGCTGTTGCGTTATCCATACTCCAGCAACATTGGCGAATCCCGCTCAAATCAAAGGGAACATTCTATGTTGGCGCGCGAATAGGGCGTCCAGAGAAAGCAAAGCGTCGAGAAATGAAAGTACCAGTACACGGTCTTTTTCCAGTAGGGATGGCAGGTGGTGCAACCCGTGATCTCTTGAAAGCAGAGAAGAAAGGGAAAATAGACATCGAAACCACGCTCCGTAAGTGCCCCAAATGCGGCGAAATAGACATGTTCCTCACATGCATGGAGTGCGGTGAAGATACCACCAGTGTCAGTTGGTGCCCAATCTGCCAGGAATTCAGAAATTCACCTACTTGCAATAAATGCCAGGAAACGACAACCCCCTACGGGCTGACCACACTAAACTTGAGAAAGCAGCTCCAGCGAGTCCGACGCCTTGTCGGTGCTAGGCTCCCGCCTAGAATAAAAGGCGTGAAAGGATTAATGAGTAAACACAAAATCTCTGAACTCCCCGAAAAGGCTGCACTACGTGCCCGACACGACCTATACGTCTACAAGGATGGCACAATCCGTTTTGATATGACCGACGCGCCCCTAACTCATTTCACACCCAAGGAAATCGATGTACCCGTTACTCGTCTCAAAGAACTTGGTTATTTCGCAGACATCCATGGCGAACCACTAACCTCTGAAGACCAAGTTCTCGAACTCAAACCACAAGATATCATAGTCCCCAGAAATTGTGCTAACTATCTCTATCGTATCTCACACTTCATAGACGACCTACTAACAGATTTGTACCAGCTAGACCCCTACTACCGACTCAAATCTCCTGAAGATATCCTAGGCCACCTAGTAATAGGACTAGCCCCGCATACTTCCGCAGGTATCATCGCTCGCGTCATTGGTTTCACACCATTACGCGTATGTTATGCTCATCCCTTCTGGCACGCAGCAAAACGTCGAAACGCCGACGGTGACGAAGATTCGATTCTGTTGGCGCTAGATGCATTGATTAATTTCAGTCGAGAGTTTTTACCTGCACGGCGAGGTGGTACGATGGATACACCATTAGTGCTAAGTATGTCAATTACGCCAGCTGAGGTTGATGACGAAGCGCATAACATGGATGTTGGAGGCATTTATCCTTTAGAGTTCTATGAGCGCGCTAAGTGCTTTGTTGATCCTCGGGATGTGGAGAATGTTCTCGACATCGTCGAGCAGCGGCTAGGATCTGATGCTGAGAGCAGAGGTTTTCTTTATTCTCATCCCACACGTGATGCGGGGTATGGTCCCCGAGTGACATTATACACGAAACTTAAAACAATGGAGGAAAAGGTGGATCGTCAGCTGGCTTTAGGGAAGCGTATTGCCGCCGTTGACGAAAGGGATATGGTGGTTCGGTTGCTCAATTCTCATTTTCTTCCTGATATCTTCGGAAACATCCGTGCTTACACTTCACAGAAATTCAGGTGCACAAGCTGCAATACCAAGTTTCGCCGTGTCCCCTTGGTGGGAGAGTGTACAAAATGCGGCGGAAAACTCGTTCTTACTGTTACAAAGGCTGGAATAACAAAGTACATTGGTTTGGCGCGCCGAATCGCTGAGGAGTACGAACTATCAAAGTATTACCGACAACGCTTAGAACTAGCACAGGATATAATCGAGTCACTCTTTGCTCCAGAGGAAATCGATAAGCAACAAACAACGCTAGGGGAATTCACGGAAAAGGAAGGCGTCTAGCACTCTAGCCTGTTTTTAAGAATATTCGGAGTAGGTCTGAATCTCTGATAATCCCACAGAGGTCTCCCTTTGCGTTCGTCACTGGCATTTGGTTGATGTTGTGTCGCCTCATGCTCTTGACAACTTCTTCAATGGTGGCTTTTTCAAAGGTTGTTATTGCTCCTCTAATCATAATCTCAGAGACCATCTTGTCAGGCAGCAGCAACTCCTTTGTTGCGATATAAAGGACTGCGGTTGCATCCCATGACCAATCCGTCCCTTCACCTGCTGCGCTCATCGATGAAGGTCTTCGTTCGCTGACGATCTCGCTCAAGCTCATAATGTCGCCCACCGATATCACGCCGACTAGCTCGCCCTTCTCCGAAAGACAAGGTAGCATATCTGCGCCAGCAAGTCGCATTACGGCATAAGCAGTCTTTAGTGGAGTATTCTCCCAAACGCAAGCAATTCGGCGCTGTACGAAAGGCTCAATCAACTCGTCTGGATATTGGGAGCTAATAACTCTCCTAATGATCTGATGGATTGTTATCATCCCCTTTAGCCGCCTTTTTCCATCGATTACTGGGATTTTCCGAAGGCCTTTATCAAGAAAAATTTTTGCGACATCCTCCACTTCATCTGAAGGCGAAACGGTGGGTGAATCCCTCCTCATCAATAAGGCTAACTGTTCCTCCTCAACTCTACGCATCAAATCTGCACGGGTAACCATACCTGCAAGCTCGGTTGACCCTTTTTTCAATAGAGGTATAGTATTAGTTCCGTGTTTAGCCATTAATCGGAGAACTGTTTCCCGTGTGCCCGGGACTGTTGTGTGCACAAATTCTGTTTGCATTATTTCTCTTACTTTCACAGCAGGCTCGCCTCAATATTTCGATGATTGAAGAATAGGGTAAATTCCGATGTTACAGAAAAATCCCAGAATGTGATATGACTAGTTAAGGCGCCTTAAAATAATTCCGTTATCCTGCCGAGTTGGTTTCAACGAAGACGAACATATTCGTAGGCATCACGTGCCGTGTCGAAAGCATAATGAACCTTCTGGTAACCTTGGCGGAACTCTTTGACTTCGCGCGCTATCTTCGATGGGGCCTCGCCATCAAACACCAAACGCTTAAAGAACTTGGCAATAGCAGCCATCTCGTCTTTACCCATACCCAGCCTCGTCACCTCGCTCGTACCCAATCTTATACCACCAGGACGAACATAATCTCTCCCCATTCTTTTATCCCAAGGCAATAGGTTCCGGTTAATGATTATATTTGCCTTCTCTAGCTTCTCTTCCACAGCGCGTCCATTACGTAGAGGAGTGTCAGCCACCTCGATAAGAAGAACATGAGATTTCGTAAACCCTTTATGCTCAGCCAGAACCTTGAATCCCACCTCAGACAGTGCCTGACCCAGCGCCTGAGCATTCGCCACAATCTGCTTTCCATACTCCTTACCAAAGGCTAACATCTCAGCCATCACAACCCCCTTAGCAGCCATGTGATGCAAATGATGATTGCTGTGAAGGGCAGGGAAAACACCTTTTTTGAGTCGTTCAGCGAACTTCGCGTGGGAAACAATGCAGCCGCCCTGCGGCCCTGGAAGAGTCTTATGTGTACTGAATGTCATACTGTCTGCCCCTTCCCTTAGGGGATCCTGGAAGTTATCGGTAGCAACAAGCCCGGCCACATGAGCCGCGTCGAAATTTACGTAAGCACCAAATTCATCCGCGATTTCAGCGATTTCCTTTACCGGGTGCGGGAATGGGAAAACAGATGCTCCTAACATGTAAATGTCAATGTGTTTCCCTGATTTCTCTAATCGCCGGATTCTTCGCAGAGTGGCATCAATGTCAATATTCAATTCCTGATCATCATACTTGAAGTACTGAATCTTAAGACCACGAACACGACCAGCTGTCCCCCAAAGCTTGTGCTTAGCAGAGGAGATGTGTCCCCCTGTCGGGATTGACAAGCACATCATCCGATCCCCTGGCTCGGTAAAGGCAGTAAGCACACTAAGGTTCGCGAGAACACCGCTAATGGGTCGCGTATCCGCGAACTCTGCCCGAAAGAGTTTCTCAGTAAGCTCATTAGCCAAAAGCTCAACCTGGTCGATAAACTGACAGCCAGCGTATACTCTTTCTCCCGGCCAACCCTCCGCGTAACGGTCACTAAAGTCAACTATCATCGCTTCTTTCACAGCGGGGGAATGGATGTTCTCTGATGCGATTAGTGGTATGGCTTCGCGCATCATGGTATGATGTTTTTCCATCAATTCGAAGAGGCGTTTGTATTTACTCCTGGCTTCAGAGGTTTTCATCTGCATTTGCTCCTAACGGGAATACTATCACAGGTCTTTATAGTGGTAGGACTACTTTGAAAACAATTAAAAATGGTTATGGTACCAGTACGGTACCAGTACCTACACGTAGGTACAATCTAAACAGGAAGATTATTTGCTATGCCAAAATCAAAGAGAAAAAGAAGTTCTGAGGGCCCCATGCCTGCCGCTGGCGCCGGGTTGATTCGGTTCTTTGCTGATTCGTCAGAAGGGGTCAAGGTGGGTCCGATTACGGTTGTTGTGTTGTCTCTTGCGCTTCTTATTTTTGTCATTTTAGCGCAGTTCAGGGTTTTCGCGATCTTCGGGTTATAGGAAACGTTTGAGGGTTGAGAGGCACTGGCTCGATGTTGTTCGGGTTGGTGCTCCAGTGGAACACTAGTATCTGGTCTGCTTGTCTTACTAGAAGCTTTATAGTGGTGGCTAATTTCTTGTTGTAGGTATTGCCTTCTGTTTGATGGGGAAAAGCAAGTGTCAGGATTTTCCACTGATTTCCAGCTTGTTGGCTCAAAGAATGTAACCGTTATTGCTGGGAGGCAGCGTATCCTTTTTGATCCTCAAAAACCTCCGAGGAATCCTGCGTCTCGGCAGAGTGTTGCCTGTGTTTCTCATGCGCATTCTGATCATACTGCTGCTTTTGCAAGTTCGATTGACAAGTATGCGACGAAGGTTACTCTTGATATCCATCAAGCTCTTGGGGGGAAGACTCCGAAATCCCAGCCCGTAAATCTGGGTGATAGAATCAGCTTGTCTGATGGAGTTGATCTCCATGTTCATCCAGCGGGACACATGCTAGGTGCTTGCCAATTTGCGGTTGAGTGGAATGGTCGCCGTCTAGTCTACACTGGTGATTTTAACCCAAGTTCTACTCTGATAACAGAAGGGGCCAAGCCGATTCCTTGTGATATTCTTCTTATCGAGGCAACATACGGCAGGCCGGATGCTGTTTTTCCGCCGCGTGAATCTGTTTATGCTGAGATAGCTGAGTGGACAAGTAGTTCGCTTAAATCAGGGAAGATTCCTGCATTCCAGGTTTATGCGAAGGGAAAGGCGCAGGAGCTAATCTGTATCCTCAACAAATATCTAGTAGTGCCGGTCGTTGTCGACTCCACTGTTGCGAAAGTTAGTGATGTGTATGTTCAGCATGGTGTTCCTCTGAAATATACAGCCGCTGATACTTCTACTGGGAAGGAGAAAATCAGGAAAGGGGGTTTTGTGTACATCTCCTCTAAAAAGTTCAACAGGCGGCTCTTCCCCTCAGGTCATCGGTTTGTACGAGCTAGGGCAACAGGTTGGTCGAAAATCTTCCCGATGAAAAGTGTTGACAAGGCGTTCACCCTCTCGGCTCATGCTGACTTCCAACAACTACTTGACTATGTTGGGGAAGCTGAACCTGAGGCAGTTTTCCTAACCTGTGGTGACACAACAACCTTCAGGGCAGTTCTCAAAAAAATAGGAGTGAAGATAGTCAACGCTGGAAGGGGAACAAAACAGCAGATGCGGCTCTCTGACTTCATTTAACACCGTACTATGCTTACATCGAGATGCCCGCAGTGTATGTCGATCCGCCTAGGACCTCTTGGGCTGCTTTCCCCACGTTCTCCTTGTCAGATCGTGATGACGTGTAAACCCGTACGATATCTAGGTACCCCTTTAGCGAATTGATGACTCGAGACACTTCTGATATCTGAACAGGAACCTTGTCTCCACGAACATATGCAAAACCGGGTATTTCCATAGGGTCGAGTTGAGAGGAATGTCGGTAGGGCAAAGAAGGAAGAAGTGGTGAATCAATCCTAACCTCTTCAGGTTCGACTTTGGCTTTTGCGGCAATCTCGGCCTCAAATTGCTTTCTTACCACATCCTTGCTGAATAGGTCAAGCGATGGTGCTTCTTCCCTAATCGCTTCAACGGCGTACGTGCACGATAAGAAGTCACGGCGTTCTAGCCGCTCAATTAGCGGACGCGAGGCAGAACACTGTTTCAGGCTAGACCAAACAGCATAATCATCCATGTCGATATACTCGTCAGGTGTCTTGAAAGTCGAAAGACGGAGTTCCTCATCAGCCAACTCGAGCGCGTCGGCAATCATTATCTGCACCGCACGGCTACTGCGATGGAAGTAAATTGAGCGAAAACTTAGGACCCTAGAAATCAAGAAGGACTCCAGAGCCGCAAGGGCTGTTACATTAACTGCCAAGTCTCCCTTGAAAACCTCGATGGAGTACAACAGTCGAAAAATGTCAACATTACCGTATTCAGCTCCTGTATGAAAAGAATCACGAACGATGTAATCGCATTTGTCTACGTCAATGGAGCTTCTGATTACTTGGTTGAAGTATGGGTGCTTCTTTAGGCGCCGTTTTCCGATAGCTTGTAAACTCATTTCCCTTGAATTGATACCTCCATCCCTCAGGATGTCTGCGAGTTCCGTTTCCTGAATAAGCCAGGTTGTGAGATCCTCGTGGTTACGCCCCTGGCGAGCAAGTAGGTGTTCAAAGGTATGGCTAAAGGGTCCATGCCCCACATCATGTAAGAGCCCTGCAAGTCGAAGAACCTGGATTTCCTTTGCCCTTTTTGTGATTCGCCCCGCGAGGACACCTGCAAGGTGCATGACACCCAAGGAGTGCTCAAAGCGAGTATGATTGGCGCCAGGATACACGTACTCTGAGCCTGCGAGCTGCCGTATCCTCCGCAGCCGCTGGAATACCCTAGTGTCTATGACATTCTTTTCTAGTTGTGAGATGGTGATGTACCCATGAATCGGGTCTTTGATAATGCCCCAAGATTTAGAACCCATAAAATCAGCCCGAGTATAGAATCGTCGCCATAACTGAAGGCGAATCTGTCTATTAATTCATTCGAAGTCCTTAATCCTGCCCCTTTGAAGCCTCTTTCTCTTCTCCCCTTTTGACTATGAGCCGCCGCACAGTCTCCAATACAGATCCGACGTATGCTTCCCCCTCCCTTGAAAGGAACAGACTCACGAAAACAATTCCCCCCAGCTTCAACGCTGCGATATCCGCCATCGCCCTCACAGCCGCCTGGAACCGAGTCCCAACCAGACAGGATGTCGCAGTAGGCGAGATTTCGCCAAAGGGTGTCGGCACACCCACTGCCACCGTACCAAACCGGTATTCTCCATCGCTTACCAGAATCAGATAACCATTATCCAGCTGGCAAGTTGCCATAGAGATATTCGCTCTACCAACTTGCACCTTCTCCTCTACAAATTCTAGACCATTAACCAAGCCTGATTCACATCCTTCAAGCACAGCATGGTGCTTCTCCGTTGTAAGAACAAAGTAATTCGTTGAATTACCTTAATCGTGAATTCTATGTCCCAACTAGTTTCTTCAAGATTTCCCATTCTCGCTCGATACCGCGCTCATACTCAGCCATCATCTCTGGGTCCTTGCGAAGGAAGCGGAATCGCCCCTGGGGCTTTATCCAGTCTATCAGCGGCTTCCGTTTTGCCTTCCCCTCCGCAATCAACTTACTCCGACCCAAGAAACGGTACTCGTCGCCCTCCATCTCCCACATAATCCACGCCCCACTCTCCACAGCCAGCTTACCCATCTCGACCGTTTTCCATGTCTCGTACCTCCAACCAGTGGGACAAGGAATGTGGATCTCGATGAACCGGGTCCCAACGATATCCTTCGCCTTCTTGTAAGTATCATAGACAAGTCTAGGATAAGCAGCAGAAATCACACCAGTATAGGGGATGCCGTGTTCCGCCATAATCCGAGCCATCGGCTTACGATGCTGCCGCTTGCCCGTCGGGGTTGTGGTCGAATATGAACCATACGGTGTCGCCCCCGACCTCTGCATTCCAGTATTTCCATATGCTGCATTGTTGTAGCAGGTGTAGATGAAGTTGGTTTGGCGTTCTGCGGCTCCGCTGAGGGCTTGGATGCCAATATCATATGTGCCGCCGTCACCAGCCCACGCCATCAACGTGATTTCTTTGTCTTTGCCGAGGTGTTTGAGTCCTGCAGCGAGTCCCGAGGCGGCAGCTGCTGCGGTCATGAAAGCTGTATTTAGAACTGGTAAGCTGAGACCGTTCCTTGGGTAGAGTCCTTGTATAACGCTCATACAACAAGCTGGTACAGTTAAGATGGTGTTATCACCAAGGGCCTTGAGGGCATGGCGAATAGCAATTGTGGCGCCACATCCTCCACAGGCTGCATGACCCCGTTCAATGTACTCTTCTCTGGGTAATTCTTTGACTTTTACCATCTGTTTCACCTTTTTAATCCGTAGAAGATTTCGGGTCCGGGTTCGCCTTTGTCCGCAACGTCGAAGCCTATTTGGATTATTTTTTCTAAATCGGTATGGGTTACGTCTCGTCCTCCCAGTCCGGCTACTACTCCTTGGACAGGGATGTGCTTGCTGCCACGGTAGAGGGCTCCCCGGATTTCGGCGACTTGACTGCCAGTTTGTCCATAGGATATGCTCCGGTCCACAACGACAAAGGCTTTGGCTTTAGCCGCAAGCTTTTGGACCTGTTCAACGGGGAATGGCCGGAACACTCGGAGACGTGCTGAGCCCGCGGCGATTCCCTGTTTGCGTAGGTTCTCTACAGCTAGCTGGGCTTCCTCGCCCATGGTGCCTTGGGCCCACAGAATCACTTCCGCGTCCTCACACCGATAGGTGTCGATGAACCCACCGTGACTCCTCCCGAAGTGTTTCTCGAACTCTCGTTCGACACGAGGTATGAGTTTCCGAGCAGCTTCGAACCCCTCATGAATGGCATAACTCAGCTCATAATAATGCTCAGGACCAGCAATGTTCCCTGTTGCCATCGGGTCCTTCGGATCAATCTTCCAATGACCGGCGACGTAATCGGGAAGGAAATCAGCGATTTCCTTGTGCTCATAAACCTTTGTTGGTGTAAAGGTGTGACTCAAGATGAAAGCGTCTAGCATTACCATACTCGGTAGCAGGACCTTGGCATCCTCGCTCAGACGGAAAAGCATGAGGACAGTATCATAGACCTCTTGGTTATTAGACGCGTAGAACTGAATCCAACCTGCATCGCGTTGAGACATGGAATCAGTATGGTCGGTCCAGATGTTCCAGGGGGGTCCTACGGCTCGATTGATTACGGGCATTACTACCGGTAATCTCGCTCTAGAGGCCCAGTGGAGCATTTCAGCCATCAGAAGAAGACCGTGGGAAGATGTTGCCGTGAAGGTGCGGAGACCAAGTGCGCTGGCGCCAATGCAGGCCGCCATGGCACTGTGCTCGCTTTCAACCCGTACATATTGTGAGCTTAACTCACCCGCTTCGACAAAGTCTGCGATCTTTTCAACAACTGTCGTTTGCGGAGTGATAGGGTATGCCGCAATAACTGCGGGTTCGGCGGTTCGGCAAGCCCATGCTGCTGCGTGGTTGCCGCTGACTGATATTGTTTTTGGCATTGTTTATTGCTCTCCCTTGTTGGCTTCTCACTCTTTTGCTTCGGTTTCGCGGATACGCGTAATGGCTTTTGCAGGACAGACTTGCTCGCAAATTAAACAGCCTTTACAGTAGACCAGGTCCATTTTGGGTATTCCCTCTTCATCTAGGGTGATGACGGCGTCTGGGCAGTACATCCAGCAAATCTGGCACTTGTTGCATTTTTCTCGGTCTACGACGGGTCGGAATATACGCCACTTACCAGTTTCACCCATCGCCCCTGGCTCTGGGTAAGTTATGCACGTAATTCGTTCGCCAGGTGGTTTTCTCTTCAGTTTCGCCATGTTAATACCCCTTTACTAGTTCGTCGTAGGCGCGCTGGGATGATTCGACGTTTGTTTTTATGACCTTGTCTGGGAGTCCTTTGAGTCCCTTTTGTATGGCTTGCCTCAAATTTTCAATCTTGACGATGTTGGTTGCGCGCGCAACAGCTCCCAGCATGATCGTGTTCACTACTGGAATTCCTGCGACTACAATTCCTGCATCCAAGGCGATTTTCGTGGCATCAACAGTTGAGATTTTTGCCTTGACTTTGAGCTTGATGTCCTTGGGTGGCTTTGGCGTATTTATGATAACGTAGGTGTCTTCTCTGAGACCGTTCTGAATGCTTGGTATCTCAAGGAGGGTTTCGTCAAATACAACAATCGCTTCAGGTTGATAGATGTAGGAATGGATTCTGATGGGTTCGTCATCGATTCTTGTGAAGGCTATGACGGGCGCGCCGCGGCGTTCTGCGCCGTAGTGAGCGAAGGCTTGGAAGAATTTGTCTTCGAGTTCTGCGGCGCTAGCCAGTATCTTCGCGCCTGTCACTCCTCCTTGGCCGCCTCGTCCATGGAATCTGATTTCGAATAGTTTCATAGCTGATTCCGCCCAGCTTGTCTGCCTGTCAAATGAGCTGTCGGCTCTTCTCTAAAAATGCTTGGAAAGTTTCAGGTTATCTAGACCAGAATGAGGAGTAGGAGCGAGAAGAGTAGGGCGCTTCCGAAGGCTGCTATTCCGACGCGCTTGGCGGTTCTTGCTGAAACGGGAATTAGGCCGGTCATTGCCTCGACTGTGCCCTCGCCCATTATCTGTAATGGTTGTGTTTTACCGGTGGAAACGGCAACATGTGTTGGCTCAATCTTGGAAGCTGCTTCCTTGACAACTGCTTTCACTGCTTTGATGATGTCTTTTTGAGGGATATCAAGTCCGATGGGGCTGTAGCCCTCGCCGCGTGTCGAGATGGCGGCTACTTGGTGTGTGTCGGTGGTGAGGATTTCAGCTGCGTCAACAATGTCGGGGACGAGGGTTTTCATTAGTTTCTCTCGGAGTCCAACTGCCATATTATTTCCATCAATAATCACGTAGGCCATCCGTTGGTCTCCTACTTTGATTACTGATGCTGTGATGCCTTCGGGTCCCATGCCGACTGCTGGTCCGTATTCTGGTATGTGTTTAGTGGCGACTCCAAGACCTACGGGGCCTTTTTTGAGTTTTAGTGCCTTTTTGGTGGCTTTGACTGCGGCGTCGATCATTTCTTGTACAAGCTCAGAGTCTTCGAAAATCGACTCCCTCAGTTCTCCGATGCAGTTGTGTGTATCCACTATGATGGCGTGTTTTACGAGTTTTTCTACAGCTGCTTTTATCTTTCTTCCAACGGAGAGGCTAATGTCATCCATTTCTTGTGGCGAGCGTGATATTACGATGAGGGCTGTGTCGCCGAAGAGTTGGCATCCGGCTTGTATTGATCCTGATGTTGCACGCGTAAACTGTGATACCGCATCAACTTCTTTGGTCTTGGTATAGGCTTCTTGGACGTCTGTGAGAAAAAGGTCGACTTCATCCTGAGAAACAAGATTGAGCGCATGTGTAGCAGTACCGTGTGGCGCACAGGCTAAAGCACCCACTTTCTCTCGTCCCCAGCGGGCAATAGCACTCGGTAAAGCGCTGCTCCCAGTATTCCTAAACGGGCCAGGATGAACACCGGGGATGACAAAGACTAGTTGTGGCTTCCGCTTCTCATTTGTGAAACGTAAAACCGAGAGAGGAAGTTCCATTCTCTTCCCTATCTGTTTGAAACACTCCTCAATCTGGTCTGCCTGACCCTCCATCCATGTCATCAAGAATCCGCGGAAAAGCTTGATTCCATCGACGTTGAGCGCGCTCTTGAATTTTCGTCCAACAGTAAACAGGAGCACTTGTACGCAGATGAGGTATACAACAGAAAGAATCAGGTAGACCCCAACGATCAGGTACAATGTTGGTATTGCTAGTAGTGTTGGTTCGGTTAGTAGGAAGAATGTGACACTCGTTGCAGGGAAGGCTATGCTAAGGAAGGCTCCTTTGATGTTTCCAACAGTTGTTGTTATTAGAACTACAAGATATGTGATGGAAAGAGCGAAAGCAGCTCCAAGTATAAATCCGCGCAAGAAAAACAGAGACGCTATACCAGTGGCGTAGATGCCAAGAAATGAGTATACAACATCAATAATCCATCCTACTAGTGTGGAGGTGAGCCAAAGGGCTAGGAGAAGTATGGAGGTTACTGTGATTATTCCAACAAGTCGATGGGAGCGAAGAATTCCTCGTTTGCGAGTACCTAGCCAGAGTAGTGTAGCGGCAAGACCCGCAGCTGGAAGAATGAGGAACAATCCTCTCACTCCTCCGACGCCAGCTGCGGCGATATCTCCCGGGATTCTAAGATATTGTGTTATTACACCCACCAGAAAGGAGGATAACACAATCACTGCAAGCATCGTGCGTGGTCTTGGTAGGCTGAATAAACGCGTGTATAGCGAGATGGTTTCCTTCACATCATGGCTCATAACACCCCTCTCCTTTTCCTATTCAAATTAAACTCTATTGTTTCGAAGGAATACGCTGCAGAGCAAAGAGAGTTGGGCACTTCTCACGCAAACAAGCAGTACAGCTAGTACATCTTTGCTCATCGATTCTTGCGCGCTGTTCTTCAAGGCTGATAGCGTTCCTAGTACAATGCGAGAGGCAAGTTCCACAGCCTGTACACAGCATTCCTCGCAGGACAGCTTTGACTAATAGATTCGCCGTGTTTTCTAGAGCTGATTCAGTTCCTGAAACAACAAAGTTTCCTCCCTCAAAGAGAAGGCACTTTACTATGATATCTTCTGTTATAATTGAAATCTCAATAAATCCTCGGTTCACGTCATGCACAACTTCTCCCAAGGCAGGTAGAAATGCAGTTACTAATTCGAGTGAGATTGATTGGTTGAATCGTCCCTGAACCAATTTCCCTCCTTCTAAATCCTCACGAATAGATGAAATCGTGAATGCAATATTCCTCTTGACTTTCTCGGTAGAAGGTGCCTTAAGGGGTACACCAAGTTTCTCTGCAATCTTTCTGATTGGAACAGGGTGGTTCTTCCATCTCCAGAACCCATACTTGATCCATTCCTTGGGAAGTCCATGTTGCTTAGCGATGCGCAGAGCAACTTGGTTCCAGCGTGCCCAAGCTTTGGGGTGAGAGGATTGGATTGTGGTAAATTCGCTCATATCTGAAGCTGGGCAATACATGCAGCCAATGCGTTCGAAACCTCGACGATACAGGATATTGAAGGGTGCTTGTTCTTGAAGGAGGTAAAGCCAAATCATCAGGGCAGTCCAATTGTGGATTGGACTCGCTCCAATCTGGTTTGGTACCCATGGGTTTCTCCATATCCTTCTAGCCTGTGACCGGCGCTGCGATTCGTAGCGACGCTGTCCAATGAAACTAAGACAGCCCTCTGGGAAGTGTTCATCGATGAGTTGAGTTGTAGGTCCGAGCTTGACTGTTTTACAACAGACTCTGTAATCCCTTGCAACGAATCCGTATTGTTCAAGTACAAGAAAGAATTGATTTTCATCAACATGTCCGACAAGCAGCTGCTTGTCCAATCCCAATACAGACACTACTTCAGATACATTCTCAACTGTTTCGGGAAATTCGATTCCAGTGTTGATGAACATCACGTGGAATTCTTGGTTAGCAAGAGCCTTCTTTACTAGTAGCAACACGACTAAGCTATCCTTCCCTCCTGAGAAGGCTACTACTGGTGGTTTTGCAACCTCAGTAATTGTGGTGCGGATAAAACTGATTGCCTCCTTCTCCAACCGTTGAAGGAGGGGAGAATTCGCTTCTACAGCCTGTTCCCAAGTTTGGCCGCCAGGAAGTATCTTGGGTTCTGCTGGTGATCCGCTGTAGCGTTTCTTAACTGCTACGCCACGAGTTCGAGCTAGCATTTCCTCGCCAGTCATTTTCGCTGTTCCTGTAAGTACGACCATTCCCTGTTTGTCTACAACGAATACGACATCGCCGGGATTTATCGATGTATTAGCTTCTTCAACACCTGGTCCCATAAGGTTCGCGCCGCGCGCTAATGCTTGTGCAGCTACATCATCTACAAGGATACATCTGCTGGGGACTAGTTGAGCTAATCTTCGAGCGCCCTCTAACTTTGGTATGAATTCCCATGCTAGCTTTTCTAGGAAAAACTTGTGTAACCCGATTATTTGTCCATCAAGAATGACTTCCTCGCAACGGTCCACCTCTGGAATCGAGTTCAGAAGCACAATTTTGTCTGAGGGAACCAGCTTCCGTGAAACCTGCTCTCCAAATCTTGCTGAAATGGAAGAGTGGAGCTGTTTGAGGTCTGCTTCAAAGGCGGGGCGTGCATCGCCAGGGGGCGTGACCCTAATCCTCTTTGTCTCAGCTCCGCACAACCCACAATGTTTACCCTTGGCGATAGGCAGGTTGCACTCGAAGCACCAAGCGAGAAATAATGGTCCAAGATATGGTTTCCTTTTCTTCTTTCTTTTCATTGTGATGTGCATCGAATTATCGAATATGTAAATAGATGAGGGCTAGATGTTAGCGCATTAGGGTGCTTTGAGCCGATTTGGGCGATTACCATACCTACCTACCCATTGGTCCTACTAAAGCTCCCTGAATCTCCTTATAGATCTCAGAGCGAAGTCGCTGGACATCCGCGATGCTGATTTCCTCAGCTTCTTTTACAGTCTTTGTAAGTTGAATCACATTTCCAACAGCTGAAATGTTGGCGACATCGATTGGCAGTTCAACACCGAGACCTTTTACTTGCAGCTCAACTTTCCCAGGAGGAATGGCGATTCGCAGGCTTCGGACAATACCGATACGACGGGCACTTCCGTCGATAACCTCCTTACCCATAATATTTCCTGGGATTTGCAACTCGTAGACCTCTGCAGTAGTTGTAGACGGGTACTTCTCAGGCAAATGAAAAACTCCTTTGAATGATAACACTCCGCTAGTGGGATATAAATTCAATCTGACAAATGATACAGTAGTTATTAATTAATTCGCTGATGGACATGTCGGCTAAAGAATACGTCACTCATCCGTTGATTAAACCGCGCGCAATCGAGAAACGGTTGTACCAAGAGACTATCATCGGTACATCAATCAAGTGGAATACTCTTTGTATTTTGCCAACTGGTTTAGGGAAAACTCTGATTGCGGTATTGGCTGCTGCATATCGGCTGAGAAAATTCCCCAATTCTAAATGCGTATTCTTAGCACCGACGAAGCCTCTAACTCTCCAACATCAAGAAACCTTCCTGAATGTTATGACTCTTCCCGACAACAAGTTACGACTAGTAACTGGGGAAGTCGCACCTGAGCGTCGTCAGAGCCTCTGGGAAGATGCTCAAATCTTCTTCATGACTCCTCAGGTACTTCAGAATGACCTTCTTGCAGGGCGGTACACGTTAAAGGACGTGTCATTGCTAGTAGTGGATGAAGCACATCGAGCTGTTGGTGACTATGCCTATGTCTTCATCGCAGAGCAGTATTACCAGCAAGCAACTTCACCACTTCTCCTAGCATTGACAGCGTCACCAGGGTCTGAGATAGAAAAAATCCGTGCGGTAGTCAGTAATCTACGGATAGAGAATATCGAGCTTCGTACCCGGGAAAGCCCTGATGTGGCGCCATATGTTCCACATGTTGCGTTCGAATGGAAGGAGGTGACCCTCCCCGAAAGGTTTCGAGAAGTCGGTCGTCGTCTGAAGCAGGCGATGAGATCTAGGCTTCAGCCAATTAAAGAAGCAGGATTCATCGAGACCCGTGATTTAACAAAGGTTGGAGTTAGAGATATTCTCGGGCTGCAAAGGGCCCTTCAACGACGGATTGCAGCTGAATCCCAACCTCCCAGTCATTTGTTCCAGCTCGTATCGCATTGTGCAGCGCTAATACGGTTATATCACTGCATGGAGTTGTTAGAAACCCAGGGCATCTCTGCACTGGCATCGTATTTGTCAGGTGTATTTGATAAGGCTAAAAGTAGTGGTGCATCCAAAGCAATTCGAGGGCTAGCTCAAGATCCTGATGTACAGGAGGCTAGACTGCTCACCGAAAAGCTGGTAGCAGATAAGGTGGAGCACCCCAAGCTAGCAGTCTTGAAGAGGCTAGTTCACCGTCAGTTCAAAGACGTACCAGAATCTCGTGTTATTGTTTTCTCGCGTTTCCGCGGAACAGCTCAGCTGATTGAAAAAACACTCAAAGAATTACCCGATGTAATCCCTATCAGATTTGTCGGGCAAGCCTCCAAGATTGGTGACCCAGGTCTAACTCAA
Source organism: Candidatus Hermodarchaeota archaeon (assembly GCA_016840065.1). GTDB lineage: Archaea > Asgardarchaeota > Hermodarchaeia > Hermodarchaeales > Hermodarchaeaceae > YT-063. Next base: position 29,097 of record JAEOTB010000117.1, read on the forward strand.
AAAGAACAGGCTAAGATTCTGCAGGCCTTCCGAGATGGCAGCTACAATGTTTTGGTGGCTACCAGTGTCGGTGAGGAAGGACTGGATATCAAAGAATGCAACCTTGTAATATTCTATGAGGCAGTGGCTAGCGCCGTAAGATTGATACAGAGAAGGGGGCGAACTGGCCGTACTCAGCCAGGTCGAGTTGTTGTATTAGTAGCTAAGGGGACCAGGGATCAAGGATACTATTGGGCAGCTATCCGAAAAGAAGCCCAGATGAAAGAATTGCTGAAGGAGATGAGGAAGATATCTCGTGATGTTGTTCGCGATAGGAAACAGGCTACACTCAAGGACTTCATAACAAAGCCAACACCAAAAGGGCAAGAGACAAGCCCTAAACCAAGTGTTAAAATCGTCATAGATAGCCGTGAATTACGTTCGGGAATTGCCAAGTCATTGAAATCCCTGGGTGCTGAGCTCCAAGTTGAAACTCTAGAAGTAGGGGATTATATTCTCTCAGACCGTGTAGGAGTTGAAACAAAGACTGCCAATGATTTTGCACAGTCAATTGTTGATAAACGCCTTTTCACCCAGTTGGCAGTGTTGCGGGATACATTCCCGATTCCTCTCCTTTTGATTAGCGGTGAAAGCATATACGGTACTGGAGGAGTCAGCCATCAAGCAGTACGTGGCGCACTCGCCAGTGCCATGATTGGTTTCCGCGTTTCCACGATTAACGTCGCGAACCCAGAGGAAGCTGCAAACCTTCTCTACACCATCGCTCGCAGGGAGCAACAAGAGAGGAAACACACTCTCAGCATAAGAGGAGGAAAGCCCTCCCTGAGTACATCTGCTCTGCAAGAATACATAATAGCAAGCCTACCTGGAATCAATACAACCCTAGCTAAACGACTCCTGTCAAAGTTTGGAAATGTAAGCAAAGTCGTCCAGGCTTCACTCGAAGAATTAGAAGAGGTTCAAGGAATCGGTAAAGCAAAGGCCAAGGCAATAAGAAAAGCCCTTGACTCGCCCTACGAATAAGATGAGGAAACATCCTCTTAGTCTATTCCCAAAGGCTGTGTATGACTCTCAGAGTTTCCACAAGATCCTTGGCAATAGCTGCAAAGGTCCGAATTTCCTCTAAATGTGGCTGTTTTCTCATCGATTGGCATAGACTGTCAATACTCACAAGTATCTTATCAGCTAGTTTCATCAGCACTTCCTTCATCGGTAGAGCTGGCACCGTATCTTCAGATTCTACGGTCACCTTCTCCTTATCTTCGGTATATCTGACATTACACTTTGCACAGTACAAAGTACCTTCTGGCAATCTAAGAAGTGGAGTATTGCACTTTTGACAAGCTATGTCGAGAATTGCCGCACCTTTTCGAAGCAGCTGCCCCATCCGTCTAGTCACTTCTTCATCTGGCATAACACTTCTAAGTAGGTGAAAAAAGCTTTTAAGCCATATTGGTGTTTCCACGCCTACCCAGCGTTTGTTAAGCGAGGGGATAAGAAGATGTCAGAATCAGGTAATGAAGAAATTTCTGAGGAAACAATAGCGAAAATAGAGCAAGTGACTATTGTTTTATCACAAATCGGAGAAGACAGTACAGTTCCTCGAAACATTCGCCGAGCTGCAAATGAAGCAATCGATGCGCTTCACAGCGACATAGGTTCTCCTGCGGTTCGCGCATCCAACGCTATCTCAAGATTGGGTGATGCAACACTAGACCCCAACTGTCCAAGCCACGCGAGGACCCGAATATGGAATGCGGTCTCAATCCTCGAGACTATTAACGATTAGGGTTGACAACACGAATACAAGTCAATCGCTATTTTTATTTAATTAGACTCAGTAGTTCTCGTGCGAGCTGCAAATCTCGTGCAGCGATATAGGAATAGGTAGAGGTATTGTTGCATTCACCTGCAATTGGGGCTAATTTCTGGTCAACCAAAACCGCTCCAGCTTCATTAAGGATCAAAGAGGCTGCAGCTAAATCAGTACCCCTAAAAGTTCCTCGCAAGTCCACAAAGGCATCAAATATTCCATTAGC
>JAEOTB010000061.1 GCA_016840065.1 Candidatus Hermodarchaeota archaeon
GTGAAGGTGTACTTCATGCCAAATGGGTGAGGCTCAGCGACCCAGTCATAGGCAAGCCCGCCATTGTCCTTTGTTACTCGGTGATTATCATCATTCAATCCAGTGAGTCCAGAGTAGACCTGTGAAAGAGGGAATCCTCCGTAGACACTGGTGGATGTTAGTGGGTTCTGGCTGTCCATGGCTGAGGAGATGATAGTACGATAAGTACCACCACAACCAGTGACTGGGTCGCGTTCTGGCTGGCCTTCCTTCAGCTTGACCTTTCGCGGGTTCCATCGGTTCATCGCTCCGGTACCCCAGCCGGGGATTTCAATCCAGCCTTCGAGCTTGTCGGTTCGGTGAGCGTTTACATCCGAGTTACTGTACAAGACAATCATAGGAGCGTTTTCAACGAAGACCTGTTGGGCTTGGTGAGCTGCTTCGATGACATCGGCAGAGTTGTTGGAGGTCATCATGATTTCGACCCAGTCATCATAGGTCCAGTTCCCCCAGTTTAACACGTTACCCTCCGGGCTAGTTATCTCGGAGGTGATGAAGTTACGAAGGTGCAGAGGATTCGGTGAAACCCCGAACGCGTAACAGGCAGCATCATAGTTCCGAGGAACAGTATAAACCGTATCTAGCAAGGTTCCAAAGGCTACTGGCATAATTGAAACTCGAATGCCTGCAGCTTCTAAATTGGCTAGTTGAAGTGTTAGGGCGGCACCCCAATGAGGCGCTTCGATGCTGTACATGGGTCGAAAATTAATCCGGTCACCGGTTGGTGCCTCAACATATCCGTCACCATCCAAGTCAACGAACCCTGCTCGATCCAGTTCAGCTTTCGCAGCTGTGATATTAGAACCTCGGAAATCAGGAGTAATCTCGTCATTATGCCAGATTCCGCAAGAGGGGGGGACTGGAGTGTCTAAGGCGAATCCCAGGTGCCCCCACATTTCATAAGCTATTTGGTGTTTGTCCAGAACAAAAGCCAGTGCGCGGCGAAACCCCGGAATATTATAGGGGTAACGCTCACAGTTGATTGCCATGAAACCAAAGCCTAGCCGCGAGGTCATTGTTACTTCAATCTCAGGATCCATCGATAGGATATCCAAATATTCAGACTCGATGTTGTCGGCTAGATGATCTATCTCATTATCAACCAAGGCCTGGACCTGTACATCTGGTCCAGTGACTACCTTGAAAATCGCTCTGTCCACGTAGGGTCCACGAGCGTTAAGATCAGAATTCTGGCGGATAGGTGTTTCTGGAGAAGACGCTGATTCTGGCCTCGCGGGCATAATCATGAAGGGGATAAGAGCAAGAAGTATGAACACAGCTAGTATTTTGTATCGATATTCTATTACCATTGCGAAAACCATTCCAATCATTCTCCTCATGCGATTCGTAGTATAAGACTTTACATTTTCACTTCTAGATCTGTTGCCCACAATCCGCACAGTACATATCATCACTCCTCATCCTCGCTCCACAACCTTGGCAAACCATGGGCTTTACAGTTAGTACTTCTTCTCGTGATTGGGGTCCAACAGAATCTGTCAGCCTTCGGGATTTCTTCCCAGAGTAAAGGCAGAAGGAGCAAACTAGGAGTGTCGCAACGATGACAACAACGCCACCCAAAACGTACACTGGGATATAGGAGGGTTCAGGCTCGTAATGACAGCACCAGCCGCCAATACTTCTATGGTAGTTCACCCAGTCATGAAGTTCCACGTACTCGCCTTCAACGCGGTGATGCCACTTGAAGGGTCCAGACCCTACTGGTAGGGGGTTCGTGAAGGTCACCGGACTGACGATACCTTCCCAGATGTGCTGGGGTAGGATTGTCCAGCCACGGGTCATGTCAAAGGCCCAGTAGCTCCGACCATTAGTAATAATCTCCACAGTGGTGTCGTCGATTGCAGTGCAGGAGTTGAGGTATGGGATGTTGGCAGAGTAGGTAGGGACGCGGTTTTCGAGGATGTAGTTGTAGCTGAACTCTACATCATCGGCAGTTACAAGACCACCGGCTGAGCCACCCAAGTCATGCCAGGTAGCATTGTCGTAGAGGGTGTAAGTGTACTTAATACCCGGATCGACACCGCCGATCAGAACTTCTTCACTGGTCCATGTATAGGCGAGGCCGCCGTTATTGTAGATTGGCCGGTGATTGTCGTCGTTCAACCCTGTGAGCTTGGAGTAGACTTGTGAGAGTGGAAAGTTACCGTAGACACTGGTGGATGTTAGTGGGTTCTGGCTGTCCATGGCTGAGGAGATAATGGTACGGTAGGTACCACCTGTCCCGGTGGAGGTATCCCGTTCTGGCTGACCTTCCTTCAACTTGACCATCCGTGGATTCCATCGGTTCATTGGTCCAGTGCCATAGCCTGGGATCTCAACCCAACCTTCGAGCTTGTCGGTTCGGTGAGCGTTGGCTTCCCAGTTACTGTACAAGACAATCATAGGAACGTTCTCAACGAAGATCTGCTGAGCTTCGTGAGCAGCTTCAAGGACAGTGTTGTAGTCACTGTGGGTCATCATGGTGTTGACTTCGTCGTCGTAGTCGCAGTTAGCCCAGTTGAGCATGTTGCCCTCAGGGTTCTGAATCTCAGAGGTGATGAAGTTCTGAAGGGCAAAAGGACTGGGGGAAATACCGAAAGCGTAGCATGCAGCATCATAATTCCGAGGAACCGTGTAGACGATATCAAGCATCGTGCAAAAACACACCAGCATCGGAACCACCCGGATACCTGCTTGCTCCCAGTAACCCATTGAGGCATCAATCGCCTTCCCCCATTGAGGGGCTTCAATGGAATGCATGGGTCGAAATATGAAGCTTTCACCATTTGGTGCCTCCACGAAGCCATCACCGTCTAGGTCAACAAACCCTGCCTCGGCAAGTTCTGCTTGGGCAGCCGCCACATTGGAGTCTCGGAAGTCTGGTGTGGTTTGGCTATTGTGCCATGCACCGCAGGATGCGAGAATAGGATTGTCTAGAGCGAAGCCAAGATTCCCCCACATAGCAGAAGCGATTTCGTGTTTATCCATTGCGAAGGCAATGGCTCGACGAAAAGCGGGTATGCTGAAGGGGTAACGTTGACAGTTAATGGCCATGAAGCCAAAGCCAAGCCGCTCAGTCATTGTTACTTCAATATCAGAATACTCCGATAAGACTTCAAGATATTCGGACTCGATGTTGTCTGCGAGGTGATCTATCTCATCGTCAATCAAGGCCTGGACCTGCACATCTGGTCCAGTGATTACCTTGAAAATCGCCTTATCCACGTAGGGTCCACGAGGGTCCAGATCAGAGCTTTGGCGGATAGGCGCAACAGATGAAGGGGCTGAATCCACACTCCCAGACATAATCAAGAAGGGGATTAGGGTAAGGAGAATGAAGACAGCTAGTGTTTTTCTTCTATATTCTACCGTCATTGCGAAAACCATTCCAATTCTACTCCTCTTCCCAAGAGAAGCACATCTACTTCCGGGAAATTACTCTAAATAGCTTTCCTTCTGGGCAAAACAGAAAACCCTGCTTAGCATCTAGCACCCGACCGGCTGAATCCTATTGTGGCTATGCTGCTCCATTCTTTTGAGTCAGATTGACTTAGCTGCAAGAGATTCTAACTTGACGGCTATCCCGTAAAAATAATGGAAATTTGTTTTAGTCCTTGATTCTTCCGCAGCTAGAGCAGTAATCGTCAGTCTTCACGAGTTGAGCACCACAATGCATACAATAAACAATTTGAGTTTCTTCTACGGTATCATCTTCTCGAGCGCGGTCAATAGCGTCCTTGGTTTTATTCGACCTTCTCATCCAGAAGTAGCAGCTGATGACCAAAATAAGAACCACAACCACACCAATTACTACACTTATGAGAAGCTCAATCGGGAAGCGTCCTGATGCTGGAGTTCGATAAATAGGTTTATGGTAATGTTCCCAGTAATTCAGTAAAACATATTCTCCTTCAACTCGATTTTCCCATCTAAAAAAGCCGCACCCAAGGGGTTGAGGATTTATGAAGGTCACAGGACTAACGATACCAGACCAGATTTGTGAGGGAAGAATGACCCAGTCACAAATTTGATTGAAAGCCCAGTAGCTGTCCCCATTGGTGATGATTTCCACGGTCCATTCGTCGAGTTTGTAACAAGCGTTCAAATAAGGGATTTGGGTTTGGTAGAGAGGAATGTTGTTGTCTATTATGTAGTTATAGCTGAACTCCACATCATCAGCGGTAACAGAAGTTTGGGGCGCTGTTTCATCGTCGTTGTGCCAAGATGCATTCTGGAAAAGATGAAAAGTATATTTCAAACCATTGGGGTGGCTTTCAAGAGTAACGAGATTTGCTAAGCCATTATAGCCATAAGCGTTGTTATAGGGATTCGTGTCACCCATTAGTGATGTGTAAACCTGAGAGAGAACATACTGACCAAATTCACTAGTAGAAGTAAGTGGGTTTTGGCTGTCCACAGCAGACCCAAGCATAGAATTGAAGATACCTCCTGTGTGGTCAGACCCACCATCGATCCCCTCATTTAGTAAGTGAACTTTCCGTGGAGTCCAGTGATTCAAGGCACTTATACCATAACCAGGACTTGTAATCCAACCAGCAAAATCGTCGGTTCGGTGAGCGTTAAACTCGTATGTGCCGCCTATTACTAGTAAGGATACATCTGTGTTTATAATCTGTTGAGCCTCGTGGACAGCAGCATGGACAGTACTAGAGTCGCTGGAAGTTAGCATTTGTTCTATGATTGTATCGTAGTACGAATTCTGCCAGTTCAGGATATTACCATCAGGATTAGCGATTTGGATAGTAACAAAGTTTTGAAGAAATAGGGGAAAGGGTTGGGACAGGCTTTCAGTGATAAACGCGCCGTCATAGTTACGCGGAATAGTGTGAACTATATCTAATAGGGTGTTTAAAGCCACGGGCATGGGTGTGACCCGGATACCCGCAGCGTCCCAGTAGGGTTGCTGTGAACTCAAAGCAGCAGCCCACTGAGGAACCTCAATTGGGTACATGGGGCGGAAGTTGATTTGGTCACCGTTTGGTGCTTCAACATATCCGTCACCTTCCAAGTCAAAGAAACCAGCGGAGGCTAGCTCTGCTTGGGCTGCAGCCACCTGTGAATCGTTGTAGCTGGGGGTTAAGGCGTCATTGTGCCAAACACCGCAGGAAGGAGACATCGTAGCGTCTAGGGCGAATCCTAAATCTCCCCACATGATACTAGCCAATTCATTCTTGTCCATGGCGAGGGCTAGGGCCCGACGAAATTCTGGAAAAATCCAAGGGTAACGCTGACAATTAATAGCCATGAAAACTAAGTCAAAACTCTCTGTTTGAGTCACTTCAATTGTTGAACCGTAAGAAGATAGGTAGCTGACATCGCCTGCGCTTAGACTTGTCGTTACGTGTTCTATACTACCAGAGGTAAGGGCATCAAGTTGTTCACTTCTTTCACTAATTACATCAAACAACACTTTATTCACATATGGACCATTAGAATTCCACTTGAAGCTCTTGGATGGTGTAGGACTTTGGTTAAGGAGAGCATCATGTCTCTCTAGGGGGACGACAAAGGGAACAAAAGTGAAGAGTAAGATAAGAGCCCATAATCGGGTTGGATTGTTTCCCAAGACCACAACCACTCCAACTCTAATCAGTTATTCCATATTAAATGATTTTCCCTCTAATTCCTGAGAATGATTCCTAAGGCTAGCACCTGAGCTTACGGATAAAACCTTGAATTCCCTGGTTAACTATGGCTGGCTGCTCCATCATAACCATGTGCCCGGCTTTTTCGACTTCAAGGAGTTTTGCTTTGGCAATCTTCTCTCTGAGATAACGTGCCCACTTCACTGGTGTTAACTGATCTTCTTCTCCGACGATGATGAGGGTCTGTAGATAGATTTCGGCAAGGCGGTCCCGGACATCGAAGTCATTGCACGCAGAAAAGTCCGCGTAAGCGATTTCCTGTCCGCAGCGAAGACACTCTTGCTTCGACAGCTCAACAAGCTTTGGGTCCGCACCAGCTGCGAAACCTAACTGACCAACTGCCAGGTCCACGCTTTCTTCGAACCTTGTTTCTAGGGATTCGAGAATCGCTGGTAGAACTCCTAGCTTGGCTCCGGTTCCAACTAGCACAAGGGCTGTGAGGAGCCCAGGGTTATCGAGGGCAAGCTGGAGGGTTATTGCCCCCCCTAAGGAATGCCCCACGGGAATCCCTTTCCTTAGGTCCAGCTTCTCAATGAAATCTGCAACATAATCCGAGTATAGCTTTACCGAAATTTCAGCATCTGGTGGGTCCGACCTTCCATGACCAGGTAGGTCCAACATCACGAGTCGGTAATCTTCTGAGAGGGGGAGCTGACGATTCCAAGTTTGATGGCTGCTCATTGAGCCATGGATGAATATCAGTGGTAGCCCTTCTCCCTTCTCCTTGTAATGTATGCGTGTACCGCGAATTGTAGTAGATGGCATAGATACTCACTCCTTTCTAGTCTAGGACGTTGGGTTCGCCTTGAGGGCGCTGAATCAAATCGTCCTTGCACTGCCGACAATATGTCCTGCCTGCTACTTTAATATCACACTCACTGCACACTGCAGCACCGCAGATGCTGCACACATCGACTGCTTCTCTTTCAGGGTGCTTATTACAGTTCAAGTTTATACCTCAGCAAACTTGTTTTGACATTAGCTGAATAGGGCAAACAGCAGTAGGAAGGCTGCCAGCAGTAGGAGTGAAACCACAAGGACATGTAGGGTGGTCTTTATCGCCTTTAGTGCCCTTAGCCAGGTCAGCTTGCGCTTCGGGATCCAGACCAAGGTTATGGCTGCACAGGCTAGGGTCACGGTAGCAATCAGGACAGACAGTACGCGGGGGTCGGCTGCCAGGATTGTGCTGGCAAAGGCGAGGAGAATGGACAAGACGAGGATGAACTGTCCCGTGTTGCTTTCCGCGACCACAACCCTGCCCTCGATTTCTGCGAACTTGTCCTTAAGGGATTTTGTCTTCTCATCGAGTATCTCCTCTTCAGTGGAGGTAAGGGTGTTGAAGGACAGGAACATGGTGCCTAGGGTCCAGGGAACAAGGTAGATGAAGGAGGTGGGTTCGGTGCCGAACCATCTTATCATGTACAATCCTACGTAGATGTAGACCCAGCTTAACAGGCCTGCCATGTAGATGAGGGTTTCAAAATATACTGGTTGTTCCTTCTTATCTGATGACAGCCAGTAGGTTGTGTATACATCCCGGCTGCAGAGATAGCGTCCTGTGTAGTAGAGGACGGGGGTGGCGAATCCACCCACCATCATGATGTTGGTGCACATCCAAACCCAGAAGGCGTTCAGCATGTCAGCGAGTGGGAGTCCTCCCATCTGTTGTGTTCGCCAGGAACCATAACCTGCACCAACGACTGAAGCTAGAATTACCGCGAATCCGATGAAAATTGCCATGGCTTTACGGTTATCAGAGTACTTTGTCACAACAATCAGGAGAAGGATCGTGCTCAGTGCTCCTAGCCCAAGAACAAGATTGGTAGATAGAAAGGGAAAGCTCCAGATGTTCAAGACGATGGGAATCAACATCATCAGGGCCATCGGTCCTGCAGCTCTATCCCCTGCGCCGTTTCCTCCCTTCAGATCAGGGCACTCCTTGAGTAGGCGGAAAGCAACTAGTGGAATCAATCCCTCCAATGTGTCAGCTACGCTCCATAGCAGGATATCAAAAGGCCCCATACCCAATGAGGTGGTGTAGATGATTGATGCCAGCCAAGCCGCGCCCACACCCCATACGCCAAGTATGAGCGATGCTACAACAATTATGGCTACAGAAAGATAGAAGGTTGAAACACCAACAAAGGATCCTGCTGGGTAACTGGCAGAATACATCGACACCACCGCTATCACTCCAGCCACGAAGAGGCTGATGATTAACCGGAGTGTATTGGTGTGAAGATTCAACTGCAGAATTGAGGGTTCCTGGTCTGACCTGCTAGATGCCATCGATGCTTACTTCCTTGAGGAAGAAAGATATCAAGAAGTATTAAAGCAATAATGTACAACTACCACACCTATTGAAGGAAAACAAGCGAGGAAAATCACAGTGAGTTTTGAACTCGTACAGCTTTGGACCGCAGCCGGTGTCCTCATCGGATTCCAGATTTCTTCTTTCGGTTGGCGAATCTCACGTGAAGTAGAGGTATCAGGAAGTGATGGGGCAGTTTCAACCTGGCTGCCCCCAGCGGATATCCTAAACCTTATCTCAATGATGATAACCGCCTCGGGTGTCTTCATACTCCCCATCCTAGGCCTAATTAGTAACGAGGTATCCCATCTAGCCTTTGGTTTTGCCATGCTCCTCTTCGTGGGCTACCCCTTCGCCCTTGCAGGTCATTATGATATGTATAACAAGGGGCGGCGCTCTTTTCATTACTTCCCTAGACAGGAAAAAATCGTAGTTGCCATTATAGCAGTTGCGGCAGCTGGCTATATTGCAATAGTTGCTTTCAGATTCATATTTCCATTCTAGCACAACCCTCTAGATTTCCCATAGATGAGGATGAACTACTACACAATTAACAAACAAATCGGCTAAGCCCAAAGATAGGGAGACTACACACCGACTTGGCAAAGTTTAATATTCGAATTCACAGTGAAGCACACGAAGAAGTGGTGTCACAAGAAGGAAGAGGTAAGTCAAATTGCCAGGATTAGGTAAATGCCCTGTATGTGGGAAAGTATTGCAAGAGAGAGATATTATCGACTATGAGTTTCGAGGAACGAAGAGGGTTCACTACATCTACGTCTGCCGCAAATGTAGTAGCATCATAGGATTTTCAGCGATGACTTGATGACAACGCACGCAGAATACATTGATGGTGTTCAGGATTATGGAGAAACCACGAGTCTTCCCAACCGAATTCCAGTCTGACGGGGAACTGATAAAAGGTACATTCGTCACGCCAGCAGATCCAGGTCCATTCCCAGGTATCTGCAAATTCCATGGGCTTCCAGGTTCATCAGATCAGGTGCACGGCATTGCTTGGCAGCTAGCCCTGAATGGGTTTGCAGTACTCACCTTCGACTTCCGAGGATTCCGTCAGAGCGAGGGGCTATTCAGCCTCTCTGGCGAGGTCGAAGACGCAGGAAACGCAGTGACCCACCTCCAAGAATCCTCCCTCACAACCGATGATTGGGTAGGAGTATATGGTGCCAGTTTTGGCGGCGCTGTAGCAACTTTAGCTGCAGCCCAAGACCAACGGATTTCAGCAGTGTGCCTACGGGCTCCTGTCTA